>SGZE01000030.1 GCA_004214015.1 Flavobacteriales bacterium
GAAAATTATCTTCCGAGCTTAATACTGATTTACTTGATTTAAGAGAAATTTTTATGAATTATATATCAAAGAATAACCCAAATAATGAGCCTTCTGGAATAACAACTTATGACGGGGTTCACTTAAATGATCTAGGGAATAAGTTAATTGCAGATGAAATGATAAAGTTCATTGATTAAATTATTTAACATTTCGTTTAAATTTTAACCCTTATATATAACTTAATATTGCATTAAAGTTATTTATATGTCATTTATTAAAAAATCTAGCTTGTATGTTTGCATGTTGTTTATAATAACATGTTCAAAAGATAGTGATGTAGCTTCTGATTCATATTCATCAAATATATCTCAAAATACAACCACACCAAGCGTTACTACGCCAACTGTTACTACGCCAACTGTTACCCAATATAATTTAACCGCTTCTGCAGGAGAAGGTGGAAGTATTTCTTCTACCGGGGGAACATATGATGACGGTACAGTTATAAGTATTATTGCCACTCCAAATGAAGGATATGAATTTATTGGTTGGACTGGCTCTGATTCTTCAAGCTCAACAATTACTATTACGCTAACTGCAAATACTACAATTCAAGCTTTGTTTAATCAAGTTCAAATTACTGAAACAACATCAACTGACACTTCTATATTTAATGCTGACTTAATAGATTTTAACTATTATCTACACTCAAGTCTTCCTGGTGAATGGATAACAGAATTTAACACTATAATGAATAAGCTTGAGTCTACAATCCCCGCTTATAAAAGGACTGGCTTCCCTGAGTCAATGAATATTTATGCCTGGAATAATTCTGTGCCAAGCCCTTATACAGACCTTAATGGGAATAGTATGCAGGGAGCTTCAATTTCGGGTAACGGAACTGATTTCTGGATGGTTTTAGAAATACCTGATGATGAATTTACAAATAATTCAAGCCATAGGTATTCTGTAATAGCACACGAGTATTTCCACGTTTTTCAACATAGTCTGTCTACAGCTTTCTCAGTTGGTAGTGATGGTGAATTTAATAACCCTAATGCTATGGATGTAAAATGGTTAATTGAAGGGTCTGCTGCAACATTTGAGTCTTTGTACATTCAAGAAAATTATGGAATAAATTATTTTGAAGAAGGACAGGCATGGGGCGTTGAAACAGATGTTCTATCTAATCCTGCATCTTATGAGTACTACAGTAAGCAAGATAACAACTATGCAAACTCAGTTTTTATGGTACTTGCGCTTGCAAAAGAATTAGAGAATGTTGGTTTTTCAACTGAGAAGGCTTTTCAATCAATATTTAAAGTTTTTTGGGAAAAGGACCCAAAAAATTCTGACTGGAAAACTAAATTCGAAGAAACTTTCACAATAGATATTGATTCGTTTTATTCTAGCCTTACCTCATACTCGACTGATATGAGTTTAATATATCCATCATCAACAATTACAGTTCAAAATATTATTAACGATACTTCATCAATTACAGAGGTTAGTAATGAAACAACGTCAACCGATACATCAACGTCAACTGATACATCAACGTCAACTGATACATCAACTCAACCGATACATCAACGTCAACCGATACATCAACGTCAACTGACACATCAACGTCAACTGATACACCTCCACCTTCAACTTACTCAATATCTGTTTCAGCTCAAGGTTCAGCTAACTATATTCTAACTGGTGATGATGCTAATGGAAGTGTCAGCGGAAATGATCCCTCAGTTTCTTTAACTGTTGGTGATACTATAAACTTCAATGTTAGCGCTCAAGGTCATCCATTTTATTTAATTAAAACTTCTGATGGAGGAGTTGGCTCTGGCAATCTAATTGATGGTGTTTCAAATAATGGGGCCCAAAGTGCAACTGTATCATGGACACCTACTGAAGCTGGGACATATTACTATATATGTGAATACCATCCTTCTATGTTAGGCACAATCACAGTAACTGAATAATTACTATCTGAATTTAATAAGTTTTGAATTTGATGAAAGATATAAAGGATGTTTAGGGGTACCATTAAGATTCTTGCCAAAACACTTAGGATTTTTTACTAAATTTTTTAGTTCCTGGGGCTCTTTTATTGAATTCCCCCAAGCATAAATTACTTCATCAACCTTATTGACTAAATTTTTTATTGTCTTTAAATTTAGCTTCGTTAAACCAATACTTGTATCAAGTGTCTTTGAGTATGGAGTAATATAAGTAAAAAGGTTAGCAACAAAAAAACCACCATGCTTAAATTCTCTTGTAAAACTTATTAATCTCTTTATGGTAGGGTCATCGATATCTTCATTAGCAATAGATGGGTTTAGCATTATGAATAATATATCAGACTTACTTAAGTCCCAATGTCTAGATAATTCATATCGGTGTTTTTTATCAATACTGAATTTAGCTTTTCTTAAGATAATATTCTTGATACTTAAGGCCATGTCCATATTTAAATATAGCCAAAAAAATAAAAAATTATTTCTTGCAATCTCTCAAAATATCTTTCTCAACTACTCTAAGATATTTTTGTCTTTTTTTCTCTGAAACAAATGGCACTGACCAAAACTGTTTTGTATTACTCCAATTACCACCCCAACCAAAAACAAATGTAAATACCCCAAGTACTAATCTAAGTTTTACGGAGTTTAAATACATTGTTTTAACAGGCAATGCAGGAGCTCCATGGGTTAAATAACATCTTATTTTTTTCTTTTTCAGAAATGATCTAGGATATGCGTATGTTTTTGTGATGTTTACAAACTCGTATGCAAAACCTGGAGTAAATACTTCATCAAAGAAGGTTTCCATTTTAGGGGTAAGTCTAAACCACCAAACAGGAGAAATAAAATAAATTCTATCTGACCAGGTTATCAGATCTTTATACTTACTTACTAGATCTTTTTTGTCTCTATGCAACTTGTCTTCATACAAATCAATAGTAGTCAGATTATGATTCTCATGCTTACTAAAAGTTTCTGTAATTGTTTTGAAGATTCCGTTATGGCAAAAAGAGTTTTTATCTGGATGCCCAATTATTACTAAATTATTCAATGCTAGAATTTAAAATTAGTTAGCAAAAATAGATAAATTTGTTAATAATTGAGTTATGAAAGATTTAATAATTATTGGAGCTGGGCCTATAGGATTAGCATGTGGGATTGAAGCGAAAAAAAATGATTTAGATTATGAAATAATTGATAAAGGAATGCTTGTTAATTCCATTTTTAATTATCCAGTAAATACTACTTTTTTTTCAACTTCTGAAAAACTTGAAATTGGTGGAATCCCTTTTATTTCTCACAATGTAAAACCTACAAGAACTGAAGCTCTTGAATATTATAGAAGAGTATGTGATTCTTGGGAACTCAATTTAAATTTATACAATGAGGTGATAGAAATACTAAATAAAAAATCTCATTTTGAGTTAAAAACACAAAACGGAACAATCAATTCAAAAAAGGTGATAATATCAACTGGTTTCTACGATATTCCTTATCTACTTAATATTCCTGGGGAAGAGCTTAGTAAGGTTCTACATTATTATAATGAATCTCATCCTTATTATAAAATGAACATTGCAATAGTTGGAGCTGGTAATTCAGCTGTTGATGTTGCTCTTGATACTTATAGAAAGGGGGCTAAAAGTGTAACTATGATAATTCGTGAAAAGAAGATAGGTGAAAACATAAAATATTGGGTTAGACCTGATATAGTTAATCGAATAGAAAATAAAGAAATTAATGTTTTTTATGAGTCTGAAATAATGGAAATTAAAGAAAAGTCAATTATTATAAACACCCCAAAAGAAACAAAAGAAATTAAAAATGATTTTGTTCTAGCGATGACTGGATATCAACCAAATTATGAGATTTTAGAAAAATTAGGTGTCAAAATATTAGATGATGAGTTTAGAACTCCATATTACAATGAATTAACAATGGAGACAAATATTAAAGGAGTTTTTCTTGCAGGAGTTCTTTGTGGTGGACTTAAAACCAATAAGTGGTTTATAGAGAACTCGAGAGAACATTCTGAAAAAATATTATCTAAAATAATTAAAGACTAGAGTTTTTATATATTTTACCCTTTTTCATTACTATGTCAATATTTTGAAGAAGTGAAATGTATTTCAACACATCCCCTTTTACAGCAATAATATCTGCTTGTTTTCCGACAGATATTGTCCCTACTTTATCTGAAACATCCATAAAAAAGGAAGGCCAATATGTTGCAGACTTAATAGCTTCTAAAGGATCAACATCCATAATGTTAACCCATACATCTAGTTCATTCCAAGTACTTTGGGAATGAAACTTCATAGGGATGCCACTATCAGTTCCAATCATCATTACCACTCCTGAATTTCTTAGTTGATTAAACTTAGTTTTCAATGTTGGTTTTCTGATTGGAGTAAGTTGAAAGTAAGGTAATTCACCTGGTTTCAAAATAGAATTTTTAATATCAGTAATTATTGAATCGGGCAACCCTAGGTGCCATGAAGTATTATCAAGATGTTCATTACTCTTAATAACATCAGTATAATTATAAAGTCCCTCGATAGTAGGGGTCCAAAATAGTGGGCCTATATTCATTTGACCAGTCCTCTCGTTTATCATTTTTATTACATCATCAGGATACTTTGGAGCTGAGGAGAGTCCTGTATGTTCAAAATTATCAATTCCTACTTTTAAACCTAATCTAATCTCTTCAGGTCTATGAGAATGAGCTATTACCTTAAGATTATTTTTGTGAGATTCATCAACAATAGCTGATAACTCCTCGTATGTCATCTGATCTTGATCTATAAGCTTAATGACATCAACGCCTGCATTTGCAAGAGTTTTAATTTTATTTCTTGCATCCCTTTCTCCATTTATACCCCATCTAAATTGTTCAGTTCCAGGATAAGGTTTTTTTTGGATGAATGGGCCACTAACATACATGGTTGGACCAGGAATCTCACCAGTATTTATTTTATCTCTAACAGTTATGCTCTCATCAAGTGGACCTCCTAAATCCCTTGCACTTGTAACTCCTGCCATTAGAAGCTGATGAGCTGAAGAAGGCATTATAATATCTCTAAATAATGGAAGATAAGTTTTATCCCAGTATTCATAATCTGAATGACCATTAATCATTAAATGAACATGCATATCCCAAAGGCCTGGCATTACAGACATTCCTTCTGTACTAATTATCTCATAATCACTACTAATTTCTATTGTTTCAATGGTTCCAACTTTAATAATAGTTTCATCTTCAATAAGGATTACACTGTCATAGATTGGGACATTTCCAAATCCATCAATTAATGTTCCTCCAACTAGAGCTTTTTTTTGAGCTACAGAGAATACAGACGAAAATAATGCTATAAATAAAAATATATTTTTCATTTGTGAAATTTAAGTATTAATTGACCTAGACAATAAGGTATGAAAATGGTGAACACCTCTCTCTTTAGATGGAGAAAATCTACCAGCTTTATAAAATTTTGAGTTTATTCCTTTTTGAACTCCCTCAACAACAAACTCATCTTCTCTTTCAACTTTATCAAGTGAAGATCCGGCACCAGTCTCTAATTTAGATTCATCAAATACATATGTCAAAAATTGAACTTTTGTTTTACTAATATTGATTGGTTTAACAATATTTATTGAAAGTCCCCAAGGGTAAAAATTGAGCATTATATTAGGGTATAACCAATAATAATATGCTGCAACATTTTTTCCATGATCAATATGATTTTCCGGAATATCAAAAATCTCCTCTCCATCCTTAGCATAGCCAACTTGAAGATTATAATTTTCATAGATTTCTGTGTCATAATCCCCATAATCCAGTACATTATTTAAGTCATTATGAACAAAAGGAATATGAAATCCTTCTAGATAATTATCGCAATAAAGAGCCCAATGAGAGTTCACTAAATAATCTTTACTTAAATCACCTCTATGAGTCAATTTGTCTAAAGGAATAAAACTTACTCTTTCTATAATTTCTTTAAAAACTGATTCAATGTCAAAGCTAGGTTCTAAACCTACAAATAGGAAAGGGCCAAGTTTTTTAATTTTAAATTCTTTTAAATCATCGCATTCCCTTGGAAAATTTTCAGCATCTTCAAATTCTGGCATTGATTTAAACTTTCCATCTAAATAAAATTTCCTGCCATGATACATACATCTTAAATCATTAATCTTACAGCGATCATTTATAATTATGTTAGCTCGATGTGTACATACATTCGTTAAACATTTAAAATCATTATTATCATCTTTAATTAGTACTAAAGGTTCACTTATGTAATCTTTAATAAAATCAAAAGGATAAGCATTTGTGTTAACTGGTAATACAGATTCATGATCAATTAATTGCCAGGATTTATAAAAAACCTTTTCTTTTAATTCATCAAAAATAACTTCAGATTTATAAAAACTTGAAGGCAGAGTTTCTGCAATTTTAATGTTATTTTCAACTTCAATTTTTTTCATTTGATATAGTTAAAAGTATATTAAAGTCTAATCTAATTAGCCTATTTAATAATTATACAACTTAGATTTATTGAAAATTAAAACATTTTTTATGGAAAGAAGAAAATTTTTACAAAATACTTGTCCAACTGTAACATTTGCTTTTTTTGGACTTTCATTTGTTCAAGCTTGTTCTAAATCAGACGATGAGGACTCATCTTATACCTCTAATTCCAATAGTAATTCAAGTGATCCATATGGCAATGATTCTCAATCTAGCAATGGGATAACTGAAAGTGGTAATACAATCACATTAGATCTAACTAACTCTAATTTTAGTAATTTGGCTAGTCCAGGAGACTTTGTTAATTTAACATCTGTGGATTTACTTGTTTTAAAAATATCTAATTCGGAATTTAGAGCTTTTGATAACTGTTGTCCACACAATGGGTCAAAGAATGCATGGTCTTATTCTAACGAAAAATTTCAATGTGCAACTCATGGTAATAGCTTTTCTATTGACGGAAATGATGCAAAAGAATGTAATTCTGGCTCAACCACAGGCGGACTTAAAAAATATTCTGCTTCATTATCAGGAGATACTCTAACAATTACCAAGTCATAAATGAAACTCCTGAGGACAAAACATATAATCTTATTTTTTGTTCTTATTTCTGTTAGTAATTTAACCTATAGTCAAAACAATCAAGATTTTTTTGAAGAGTTTGAGAGTTTAATAAATGATGAAAAACCTTCATTACTCCCTGAAAAAATGATTTTTACTCAAAAAATTCTTTGGGGAAACAAAGGCCTATTAAGAAAAACTGGCATTTCAAATCTTACTCTTGAGAATAGAGAGAAAGAATTAATAATACGAGAAAAGATGCTAAACGCTCATCAAATACTTGGCTATATTACTTTTGCAGGTATGATTGCTCAGGGAATTTTAGGTGGCAAAGTTTATAATGGTGATTATTCATACTATGATACTCATAAAACTATTGGTAAAATTGTTACTGCTACTTACTTCACAGGAGCTGGCCTATCTTTATTTGCTCCTCCTCCATTAGTATCTAGAGAAAAGGAAGGAATTAATAACATAAAGATTCACAAGATTCTTGCAAATATTCATGTTCCAGCTATGATAATGACTAATGTACTTTCAGATGAAGACAAAAAAGCACATAGAGCATCGGCGTATACTGCTTTTGCTAGTTATTCCTTTGCTATGCTTTCTATAATACTTGATTTTTAATGAGAATACTAGTTCTTTTATTAATTCTATCTACCAATAGTTTAATTTCTCAAGAAATTAAAAAAATTGATTCAGATAAATCTAAGATTAATTATTCTGGAAGTCATTTTTTACATAAATGGTCATCTCAAAATAACAATGTTTCAGGGCTGATTCAAGTAAATAATGATTCTATTACAAATATTGGAGTAGTTGCTAAAGTTGAAGATTTTAAAAGTGGCAACTCTAGTCTTGACAGTAACTCTTACAGGGTTCTGGAAGCACTAAAATATCCCAATATAATTTTTAAATCACTAAATATTGAAGAAGTAGATGGTATGCTGAATATTGAAGGCTTAATTGAATTTCATGGCATTGAAAGAAGTATTGATGTTATGGTTATATCAACCAATATTGAAAATACTACTAAACTATTTGGTGAATTCACAATAAATTTATCAGATTATTCAGTTGATCGTCCCTCCTTGTTACTAAGAAAAATTGATGACCAGATTACTATTGTATTTGAATTAGTTTTTAGCTAAACTAATATTGATGAAATCCCTGAGAAACAAATTCTAATACAGTTGGAAGAGATTCTCTCCAATAGGTCCATGTATGAGCTCCATCCCTGACACGATACTCATGATTTATTCCCTTTTTCTTAAATGCAATATGGAGCAAACTATTATCCTCATATAGGTAGTCATCATCTCCACAATCAATATACCATCTCACTGAATTTAAATTATTAAGAGATATATCATTAATTAAATTAAGTGGATGATTGGACTCTAGAAGAGATTTCATTTCTTCTCTAGTAAATGTAATTCCATATGCTTTTAGTCTCTGTAAAGATTCATCAACATCAAGTGAACCTGTTGCAGAACTTAATGGAGCAGCAGCAGAAAAAAGATCTGGTCTGTGCAGTGCATATGTAAGAGTTCCTCCTCCTCCCATAGATAGACCTGATATAGCTCTAAATCTTTTATCAGATTTAATTCTATACTTTGATTCAACATAAGGCATTAATTCTTCAAAAAAGAAATCTTCATACATCCAATCTTGAGATGGAATATTAAAGTATCCTATTTTTCCTGTATTTGCATCTGGCATAATTATAATCATTGGTGTTGCATTACCATTGATAATTGAGCTATCTGCTATTTTTTTAACTTCTCCAAATTGTATCCATCCAGTTTGGTTATCACCAAGTCCATGAAGTAAATAAAGCACAGGGTAACTTCTAGATGAAGTTTCATAATCCGGTGGAAGATATACTGCATAATTTCTCTCCATGTTTAGAATTTCACTTTTCATAGTAAGATTATCAAAAACCTTGCTTTGAGCAAAAATGAAATTTGTAGAAGTAATGATTATAAATATTAACGATAGTCTATGGATTTTTCTCATATAGCCAATTTAGGAAATATATCTTATATTTAAGATCAACCAATAAATCAATCAAAAATGAAAAAAATATTTTTAACACTATTACTAAGTTTTGCAATTATAAGTTGCGAAAACAATAAATCTGATATAAGTTCAGATTATCCTACTATTATCGATGAATCAGAATTAGTAGAGCTAACAAATAAGCAATATGAAGCTATGAATTCAGGTGATATTGAATCAGTTGTTGACATGTATGCTGATGATGCTATGTGGTCTTTTCCTAACGGAGTGAACATGGAAGGTAAAGATGCTATAAGAGATATGCTTGAATCAACTACAAGTATCTGGAATATTACATCTGGAGATGATACAAATTACATGGCAATGAAAGGGACGGATACTAATGAAGATGGTGAAGAGTTTGAATTTCATGTTCTTTTAAGTTGGGGTCCTCAAACTTTTGCTAACGATGATACATCAATTACTGTTCCTTATCACAGTGCAACTTTCTTTGTAGGTGAGGATAAAAAAATCCAATGGACTGGTGCATTCTATGATAGAACAAAATTTGTAGAAGCATATGATGTAGATCCAATAAAATAAAATTTAAAATTTTATTATAATTAAACCCCTGATTTTCAGGGGTTTTTTTATTTTTGATTTAAACAAAATTTAAATTATGAAAAAATTAGCTTTATTATTAATTATTTTATTTGCTTCATGTGAAGCTCCAACAACAGGTGTTAGCGAAGCAGATTCAAACACATTTGAAAAAAATGTTGAAACTTTAAAGAATGATTTCGTTAAAGGTTACGAAGAAGGAGACTATGACAAAGTAGTTTCTGTATTTGCAGATTCTATTAGGTGGTACGGACCAGGAGTCAATGCAGAAAT
>SGZE01000031.1 GCA_004214015.1 Flavobacteriales bacterium
TTCATGAATCAGCACATCTTTCAATAGATCCCTATGTATATGGACAGCAAGGATGGACTGACGCTGTTAATTTAGACGGAAATTTTCTATCTACATATGCAAAAGACAATCCAGATTCTGAAGATGTTGCAGAGACATTTCAGGCTTATATTGCAGTAAAATTTTTTCCAGATAGAATCTCTAATTCTTTAAGAGACACTATCTTATCTGTATGCCTGAATAGATTTAAATACTTTGACTCATTAAATTTAGATTTATCTATATATAAATAACTAAATTATTTTAAATTTGCTGTTCTGCGAAAGTAGCTCAGTTGGTAGAGCATCACCTTGCCAAGGTGGAGGTCGCGGGTTCAAATCCCGTCTTTCGCTCGAATTGCTCGAGTGGTGGAATTGGTAGACACGTTGGACTTAAAATCCAATGAGCAGTAATGTTCGTGCGGGTTCAAGTCCCGCCTCGAGTACCGAAAAGCCTCCTTTTAGGGGGCTTTTTTATTTTTGTCAATGAAATTTGATTATCTTTTCAATTGTCTCATCTGGCCCCTCCTCAAGTAAAGTTTTGGGATTTATTTTAAAAAACCAAGGGTTTTAAACTTTTACAAAGTATTATTATAAACCATTTACTTTAAATGTTTAATCTTTGAAAAAATAATCAATGAAATGTTCAGCACTTATAATTTTTGTCTTAATTGGAATTAGTTTAAATGCCCAAGACCTTAATTTATTTGAGAATGAGATTTTTGTAAGCGAAAGTGATACGCTTAATTATAGAATTCTTAAACCTTTAGATTACGATCCAAATCAGCAATATTCTGTCCATTTATTTTTACATGGTGCCGGAGAAAGAGGTTCTGATAATACATCTCAATTAACTTATGTAGATCAACTTTTTCTAAAAAAAGAAAATAGAGAAAATTATAAATCTTGGGTAATCATACCTCAATGCCCAAACAATGACCGGTGGCCAAGTTTATCCTCAGATGATTGGAACAAAAATTTTGAAAATAAATTAACTAGCCCAAATAAAAGTTTAAGGCTCGTTATGGAGCTAATGGATGGGTTTATTGAAAAAAAACAAGTTAACAAACAAAAAGTTTATGTGAGTGGACTGTCTATGGGTGGTATGGGAACTTTTGAAATATTATATAGAAGACCTAACATGTTTGCTGCTGCTACTCCTATCTGTGGAAATGGAATTCCAGAATTTGCAAAACTATATGCAAATAAAGTTTCAGTATGGATTTTTCATGGTTCTGATGATATAGTGGTTGAGCCAAAGCATTCTTTTAAAATGGCAAAGGCCATTATAGAATCAGGAGGTAGCCCCAAAATGACTTTATATGAAAATGTTGGTCATGGTAGTTGGAATAATGCATTCGCCGAACCAAATTTCTTAAAATGGATTCATTCAAAATCAAAAAAATGATAATAAATAAAATAATTATAACTTCTGTATTTATACTAGCTACAATGCCCATGAATGCACAAGAGTTGATTCAAGCTAGTAAATATGATGACCTAATGACAGCTCCTAAAATAGCAATTGCTGGAGGTGGAACTCTAATGGATTGGGCAAACATTAATTTTTATAAAGAGAGTAATGAAAAATTAAAAAAAATTTCTGACCCGAATCGGGTGGTGTTTATGGGTAATTCAATTACAATGGACTGGAGTGATTATGATGCAAGTTTTTTTAGCGAGAATCCATTTGTCAATAGAGGCATTGGAGGTCAAACATCACCACAAATGCTTGTTCGATTTAGATCTGATGTTGTCAGTTTGAATCCAAAGGCTGTGGTAATTTTTGCTGGAACAAATGATATCGCAGGGAATACAGGGTTAATAAGTCTAGAAAATACGGCTGAAAATATATTCTCAATGGCTGAGATTGCCATGGCTAATAACATTGCTGTTTACATATGTTCAACACTTCCAGCAATTGATTTCCTTTGGTCCCCTGGCCTAGAACCAGCATCTAAAATTGTTAAACTAAATTCAATTTTAAAAAGTTACTGCGAAGAAAATGGGCTAACATATGTTGACTTCTATGCTGCAATGGTAGATGCAGATGGCGGATTACAAGTGCCTGAGTATACCGCAGCTAATGATTTAAGTCATCCAAATTTGGAGGGTTACAAAGTTATGGAAGAAATAATTTTAGCTTCTTTAAAAAAATAGTTTGAGATAGGTAAGATTAGTTTTTTGAACTAATAAGTTCATTTCGAAGTAATTTAAATGCCTTAGTTATGTGGCCTTCAACGGTTTTTAGAGAAATATCAAGTATTTCTGAGATTTCAACATTAGACAATCCACTTTGTTTACTTAAACAAAATATTTCTTTGGTCCTGCTAGGCAAGCTTTCGATTTTAAGATTCATCATTTTTAATTTATCTGACAAATCATTTTCATTATCAGATGACAATTGCTCTAAAAGAAAGTAGTATTGTTCATGCAATGCAGACATTGATTTCTTTTTTCGGTATAAATCAATAAACTTATTGTAAGTTGATTTATACAAAAATGATTTTAATGAATAGTTAGGGTTTAATTTATCCTTATTCTCAAATGTTTTGACAAAAACTTGTTGAACTATTTCTGATGCCATTTCATGATCCGAACATTTACTCAATGCAAATGCATACAGACTGTCACTGAACTTCTCAACAGCTTGGCGCCATGCTGATGGATCATTCTTTTTTAGTCCTTTGATTAACTTTTTGTTACTGAGTGTCAATATCTTAACATTTATTATAGAAATATATAAAATTTTTAATTAATCATATTTTTTATTGCTAATAATTCAAAAAATGCTCACTTATTATAAAGATAAAGCAAGGGTTGTTGTTTTTAGAATCGTTATAGGGGTAATAATGGATAACTATATCGAAAATATAATTCTTAAATTTTTTAATGATGATTGTTCATCTATTGAATTAGAAGAACTTTTAGATTTTATTTTAATCGAAGAAAACTATGCTATATTTAAAGATTATGTCAACATTAATCACTTTGCAACTATGACCTTGAACAAATTTGACAAGTCATCTTTAATTAACGAATTAGAGACAAGAATAAAAAAAGAAAAACGCACTGCTAAAATTAAATCCTATAAGCAAAGTTTGCTATTGGTAGCGGCAGTTTTTATTTGTGTTTTTGGACTATCATACCTAGCTGATTTTAACAAAATAGATACTGATTCTAAAAATATAATTTTAACTACCTCATCAGGTCAGAAAGTTATTTTAGATGCTGATGAAATACAGTTAAAAAAACTTGACGGAATAGTTGAGACAAAGTCTAATACTCTAGTTTACAATAAGGATGAGAATCTTGAAACATTTGTAAAAAATACAATTGATGTTCCTTACGGAAAACGTTTTAAATTAAATCTCTCTGACGGAACTATGGTCTATTTGAACTCTGGATCTTCATTTACTTACCCAGTCAGTTTTATTGACGGAATTGATCGAGAAGTATTTTTATCAGGGGAAGCCTTTTTTGATGTCTCAAGCGATAGCTTAAATACATTTAAGGTTGTATCAACAGGTTCTTATGTTGAAGTTTATGGTACGAAATTTAATTTTAAAGATTATCAAGAAGATAATTTTTCTGAAGTTATACTTACTGAAGGTAGCTTAGGCGTTAAAAACACTATCAGTAATAGCGAAACAATTGTTTTAAGGCCTGGTGATAAAGCTAAGGTGAATTATGCTGGAGAAGGTGTTGAAATAAAAGAAGTAAATACAATGCTATATACCTCCTGGATTGATGGAAGAATCATATTTCGTGATGAAAACATCAATAACATGATAACAAAACTTGAAAGAATTTATGATGTTATTATTATTAATAATAATGACAAATTAAATGACGAATATATCAATGCTACGATTTTAACTGAAACAGAATCAATAGAAAATGTTTTGGATTACCTCGAAGAGATATACAATTTAAATTATAAAATAATAAATAATAAGATAATAATAAACTAAAAAAACGGGTCTTTGGTGAGACAAAAACCCGCCTAATTAAAAAGCAATATATAATTACTAAGCAAGCAATAAAAATCACTAATCAATGAATATTAAAATTATGAATTTTAAAGATAATATGCTCGACAAAAGAGCTAAAAAAAGTGTCAATATTTTATCAATTATGAAAATCTCACTATTTCTTTCCTTAACAATGATATTTTCAACCGTTGCGAACAATAATGTTTATTCGCAGGTCGAAATAAGTATAGAAGTAGAAGATCAACCAATTATTGACGTATTGGACAAAATTGAATCACAAACTGATCTTAGGTTTATTTTCGGTAGCGATATCTATGATTTCCAAAAAGAAATAAGTCTTTCAGTTGAAAATGCGGGACTTAATACAGTAATCAAATTAATTTTTGAAGATAAGTTATCGTATAACTTAAATGAAAATGTTGTTTTACTTTCAAAAGCTATTCCAACATCAAATGATACTCCAACGGATTCTATAGAGGCCGTTGAAGAGATTGTCCAAACTACGATAAGTGGAAATGTTACTGACAGTAATGGCAACCCGCTCCCTGGAGCTTCTGTTATTGAAGTTGGAACTACTAATGGTACTACCACAGATTTTGACGGAAATTTCAAATTAGATCTTGAAAACGAAAATGCAACACTTGAAGTTTCATTTATTGGCTTTACCACTCAAAGGGTAGATGCAATTTCAAATGCAGATTTAAATGTTGTATTAGTTCTTGATATAGCAGGTTTAGATGAGGTTGTATTAACTGGTTATGGTTCACAAAATAAAAGGGATATTACTTCTGCAATTTCTGTTTTAGATTTAGATGGAACAGCTGAAAAATCAAATACTGATGTTGGACAACTATTACAATCTAGGTCAGCAGGAGTTCGAGTAGTACAAAATAATGGAAGACCTGGAGCTTCCCCTCAAATTTTTGTGCGTGGTATATCTTCACTATCTGGAAATACTCAGCCATTATATGTAATTGATGGAGTTGTCTCTTATTCAACTGCTGCAATCGATCCTAATAACATTGAAGACATTACAGTACTGAAAGATGCATCTGCTGCTGGTATATATGGTGCTGCAGGAGCAAGTAATGGTGTAGTATTGATAACTACAAAAAAAGGAAGAAGTGGTGATTTTAAAGTAAGCTTGAATTCTTACACTGGATCTTCAAGCTTAATCAGCAAGATTCCACTTTTAAATCAAAATGATTTAGCTGATTACATTCTAGAACTAAACGGTAATCAAATACCAGCTAACGTTTTACAACTTACAAATAATGATTGGCAAGATTTAATTTATCGTGATGCTCCAATGACTGGGGTTAATGCATCTATTTCTGGAGGTAGTGAAAATGGATCTTTTTACGTTGGCTTAGGATATTTAAGTCAAGATGGAATTGTAGTAAGCTCAGAAAATAAAAGATACTCACTTTCTATGAATTTAGATCAGCAGATTAATGAGTGGCTAAGTTTTGGATCACATTTTAATTGGACTCGATCTAATGTCAAAAAAGTTCCAGACGATATGGGAGGAAAATATGGAGGTGCTATATCATCTGCGTTAGTAACTCCTTCATTTCAACCAATTATTGATGACGAAGGATATTATACATTATCAGCCTTAGCTGGAATGGGACTTGAAAATCCACTTAGTTACATTTACGGTAATGATAATTTAGATGTAATAAATAACATAGTTGCTGATGCTAACTTTTCTGTGAAGCTTCCATATAATTTGACATTTAAAACTCAATTTGGAATAAATATTTCAAATAATCGTTACACGGCATTTAAAGACCCGACGGTTACACGTCCAGCATTAGCTGTTCTTGGTGAGGGGCAATTTAACACAGGAGAAGTTTTAAGATATATATTCGACAACACCTTAACTTATAAAGAATCTTTTGGTAAACATAAATTAGGTGTTATTGTTGGAAACAGTGTTTCTGAGGAAGATCGAATTTTTAGTATGCAAACCAAACAAAATTTTGCATCAGAAAGTGTAAGAACTCTTAATACTGCAACTGTAAGCTCATCAAATTTAACTGATGCAGGTTCGTGGTCTCTTGAGTCATACTTTGCGAGAGCAAATTATAGTTATGATGACAAATACTTGTTAACTGCTTCTGTTAGAACAGATGGGTCTTCAAGAATTGCATCTGCTAATCGATGGGGAACGTTCAAAACATTTTCAGCTGGGTGGAATTTATCAAATGAAAGTTTCATGGATGATGTTGAATCTATTACAAATTTAAAACTTAGAGCCGGTTATGGTGAAACAGGAAATTTACCATCCGGTCTTAATGCATATGCAAATATTGTATCTGTAAATGAATATCCTTCAGGTCCTACATCGTTAGCTCCAGGAAGAATTCCTAGTCCTCAATCAGGAAACAGTGAACTTGGTTGGGAAACTTCAAATCAATTTAATGTTGGATTAGATTTCTCAATTTTAAATGATCGCGTTTATATTTCAGCTGATTACTACAATAAGAGAACAGAAAATTTAATTTTTCCTCAAACCCTACCTCAAACAACCGGTTTTGCTACACAAATAGTTAATCTAGATGGGTATATTGAAAATAAAGGATTTGAACTTTCTCTAAACGCTGCCTTGATTAGTAAAGGGGATTTCAGTTGGAATACAATGTTCAATATATCATGGAATGAAAATATTGTTAAGGGTATTCCAGAAAACACTAAAATATTTTCTACATTTTTACAAAATGGAGGTGGAAATATGCAAATCACAAAGAATGATCTTCCATTAGCTAGTTTTTGGGGATGGAATAGTGAAGGAGTTGATCCTCAAACGGGTGATTTGATATTTACAGATAATGATGGGGACGGTACAATAACAGCTGAAGACAAGCAAGTTATTGGTAATCCTATGCCTGACTTTACCTATGGATTTACTAACAAGGTTAGTTACAAAAATTTTGATTTGAACATTGTAATTGATGGTGTTTATGGGAATGATATTTACAATAATGGTAAGCAAAATCTTGAGTCTATGAGATTTCCAGAAAATCAATCTGCTGATATTGTAAATCGTTGGAGAAATCCAGGAGATATATCAGATATTCCAAGAGTGACTGTAGTGGATTCTAATAATAATGGAGGGATAAACAGTCGTTGGGTTGAAGATGGGTCTTTTCTTAGAGTAAGAGACATTAGTTTATCATACAACTTTGAAAATAATATTACGGAGAAGTTGAAGGTTTCGGGATTAAGCATTTATGCAAATCTTAAGAACTGGTTTACTTTTACGGATTATTCAGGTTATTCTCCTGAAGTAAACAGAAGCTTAGGCGGTGTAGATTCAGTTGCCCTTACTCAAGGTGTAGACTACGGTTCATATCCCCAAGCAAAAACATTAACGTTGGGTCTTAATGTTGAATTTTAATAATATACAAATGAAAAATCAATCAATAATTTCTAAAAAAAACAATAAAATGTATAACATTCAAAACATAAACATGGCATTAGTCACAGCACTAATGCTAGTGATCTCTTCATGTAGCCCTGAATTTTTAGAGAAAGTTCCTCTAAATGAGTTGTCTGCTGAAGGTTCATATCAAACTCAGTCGGATGCAGAGGCTGCAATAGGCGCTGTATATGGAGAACCAGCCAATATGAGTCAACACTATTACAAATGGCAACATACTGTTTTTAGTGATATGAGAGCAGATAATACCCATGGTGGTTTTGTAGCAGATTTCATTACTCATGAATTACATACTCCTAATGCATCAGCATATGAGCCATTAGGATATGCATGGGCTCAACCATACAGATATATTGCAGGTGCAAATTCTGTTCTTGATAACGTACCTGGAATTGAAGATCCTAATTTCTCTGATTCAGATAAAAACTCAGTATTGGGGCAAGCTTACTTTATTAGAGCGTTTAATTATTTTCAACTAGTTAGAATTTTTGGAGGAGTACCGCTGCAATTATCTACAGATGATGCTGACTTATTCAAATCAAGATCAACTGAAGATGAAACTTATGCTCAAATTGAAGAAGATTTATTAGAAGCTGAAAGATTATTACCTAAGGAGCACTCATCTAATTTTTTAACTAGAACTAGAGGTACAAAAGGAGCAGCTCAAGCGATGTTGGCTAAAGTATATGCAGAAACCAGAGACTACGCTAAAAGTGCGGAATATGCGGCTAAGGTTATAAATAGTGGAGTCTATGAGTTATTACCAACATTTGATCATTTATTTGATGGTGAGCATGATTATTCACGTGAATCAATATTAGAAATGGAACATGTTCCAGATGGAAATGTCGCATCTTATCACCCGCTACAGATGTTACCGCCTGGAGACTTTTCACAATATGAAGGAAGTAAACCAGGGTCTAGTTGGGAAGTTGCATACCATAGATTTAATACAATCACTACAGATCTGATTTCTGCTTTTGATGAAATGGGAGATAATGTTAGGAAATGGTCAACGGTAGTTACTGTTAACGATCGTTCAAAAATAACTCAACCAAATTATGGTTATGGCGATGATACACCTGTTAGTTTCATGTATAAAATGGGTAGATCTGGTGAGATTTTTGGAGCTTGGAACGTAATGCTACTTCGCTTAGCGGATATTATCTTATTAAGAGCTGAGGCACTTAATGCTATTGGGCAAACAGCAGAAGCAATAACGCTACTTAATCAAGTTCGTGCAAGAGTTGATTTAGCACCGACTACGGCCACATCACAAGATGAAGTTAAACTTGCTATTCTAAAAGAAAGAAGATTAGAGTTAGTGGCTGAATTTAATCGCTATTATGACTTAAAACGTTACTTTAACGATAATACAGCTATGGCTCAGTATTTGAATGGACTTACAGATGATACAGGTGTTTCCCTTGGTTATCAGGCTACAGCAGATAAATTATTGATGCCTATTCCACAAGCAGAGTTAGATATCAATCCTAATTTGGAACAAAATCCAGGATATTAATTAAATAAGATTTTTAAAACTGTGGTGAGCTAAATAATATGAAAAGTAATAATACTTAAGCTTTTTATTTGTTGATTTTGTTTAGTTTATAAGACCAAAAAAAAGAGACAGCATTATTACATTAAAAACCTGTAACGAAAGTTGCAGGTTTTTTCTTTTTGTTGATTTAGTTTAGGTAAGCATTGGGTTTAAATCAAAAAAAATATTTTTAACTTAGAGATATATAAAAAAAAAATATGCGCTATTCAATCCTATTACTAATCAGTTTATTTCAGTTTAGCTTTGCTCAAAATTCCTTAGAAAGACTTGAGAATTCACCTCGTCATCATGAATGGGTTAAAATTAACTCAAATTCAAATGAAATTAATAGTTTTTTGGTATACCCGGAAGTATCTGAAAAAGTTCCTGTAGTTGTAATAATTCATGAAAATAGGGGACTTAACGACTGGGCACGAAGCATGACAGATCAAATTGCAGAAATGGGATATATAGCAATTGCACCTGACTTTCTTTCAGGTACTGCACCAAATGGAGGTGGAACAAATGATTATCAAAATTCAGATGATGCACGAACCGGTATATATAATCTTGATCCTGATGTCATAAATGACATCTTGAATAAAACTGTGGATTATTCCAAAAAGATTCCTTCTGGTAATGGAAAGGTAGTTGTTATCGGTTTTTGTTGGGGTGGAAGCCAATCATTTCAATTTGCAACTGAATCTTCTGAAATTGAAGCAGCTATTGTTTGTTATGGAACTGGTCCTACGGATATGACATCTTATTCAAACATTACGGCACCTGTATATGGGTTTTATGGAGGAAATGATAATAGAGTA
>SGZE01000032.1 GCA_004214015.1 Flavobacteriales bacterium
GTTATATTCTGCCAATAGTTTTTTTGCTATTGGATCTTCTTGAAGCATCTCAGTTGGATTTAGTATCATATTCATTATCCACTCAGGTGATCTCCTCTCTAATATTCCTTTAATTGCTGGTCCTACAGATTCTTCTTTAATCATATGACAAGATGTGCAAAGCTGATTAAATAATTTTTTTCCAGAATTAGCTAGGTTTTGATTTATTTCATCATCAAAGACTATTTTACTAACTGGACCAATTCCTTTATTATTTTTTAATGATGAGAAAGAAGACTCTTTCGATTGAGATTTACATCCAACAATTATTAACAGTAAAAGAATAAACTTATACATTTTGATAAGGTAAGAAATCAATTGGGATTCTAGCTAACTATAAACTCACCCATCATAAGTTGATAGTGACCAGGAAATGAACAAATAAAAATATATGTTCCAGGCTCAGGTGCATCAAAAGTTATAGTGTCAGATTCACCTCCACCTAACATTTTTGTATATACTAACTCACTACCTCCATCAGGAATATATTCTGTATCTCTTGCGCCAGCAGCTCTAAGTGCATATTCATTCACATCAACATCTTTTTTTAGTAAAACAAAATTATGACCCATTGAACTAGCAGGAAATCTTCCAGTGTGATTTAATGTTAAGGTAACTTTTTCATTAGAGTTGACCTTAATAATTTTTCTATCAAATTTCATTTGATCATTAGAGTTAAGTGTAACAGTATTTGAAACCATATTACCTTGAACAATTGTAGGTTCTTCTTTAACCCTCTCGTATTGAAATTTTTCTTTTGTGTTATTTGTATTGTTACAAGAAAATATAAATAATGATAATACTAGTATGAGTTTAATTTTCATATACTTAAGATTTAATGTCAAATTTATTACAGAAAAATTTAATTTACTATAATAATCTATTATAATTTGTTGTTAAATAATTGGTTATTCTTATTAGGTATAGAGACTAGGTATATACCTATAAAAACAAGTAAACAAGAGAACAACTTTGTAGTATCTAATACGTCATTTCCAGTAATTAATGCAAACCCAATTGTTATTATAGGCTGAAGATAAATAAATGAACCAACTGTGGTTGGCGATAAAGTCTTTAAGGCATACATATTAAATAAATATGTTAAAAATGTTGTACCAATAACAACATACGCCATTCTCCATATTGCAAACCATGGAAGTTCAGTCCAATTAACTTCAACAAACTGATTAAAAGTAATAGGTGTTGATAAAACTAATCCAATTAAAAAGAGCCACTTCATTAAAGTGAAAATATTATACTTACTTGTTAATGGCTTAATTACAATTAAATAACCTGCATAGGCTGATGCGTTAAGTAAAAAAAATGAATTTCCAAGTGGAATATTTGGTGCATTTATTCCAGTTTTACTACTATTAAGTATTAAAAAAACTGCACCTGAAAATCCAATTAAAATTCCAATAATTTTTTTAACAGTTACCTTTTCTTTTAAAAAAAAGTATGAAAGTATTAGAACTAAAACAGGGGATAAAGTTATTATAATCCCACTATTAATAGGTGTTGACAACTCAAGGCCTCTAAAAAAAGCAAGCATATTTACACACATTCCTAATATTGAAGCAATAAGTATTTTTAAAAAGTCTTTCTTTTCAATCTTTTCATTAGGTGTAAATAGACTTATTAGCCAAAAAATTAGAGTTGCACCTAGTAACCGTAACATAATAAATCCAGATGATCCAATATAGACAGGCATGACTTCTTTTGCTACAGTATGATTAATACCATAAATAGTGGTAGCCAAAAAAGCTGCAATTAAAGCTAGGTATCTCTTATTCATCCCAAAATTTATGCAACAAAGAAAATCATTTTAATATAATCAAACACCTAATTTCGAATATCTTTATCTTTGCTATTATGAAGAAAAAAATGAAGTTCAACACAAAGGCAATTCATGGTGGTCAAATCCTTGATCCAGCATACGGATCTGTTATGACTCCTATATATCAAACTTCAACATATGCTCAAACTTCTCCCGGTAAACATAAAGGATATGAATATAGTAGAACACATAATCCTACAAGAACGAACTTTGAACGGTCTATTGCTTCTTTAGAAAATGGAAATCATGGACTTGCATTTTCATCTGGATTGGCAGCAATTGATGCCATATTGAAAACTTTAAATCCAGGAGATGAGATCATCTCCACTAATGATTTATATGGAGGAAGCTATAGATTATTTAGAACAATATTTGAAAAATATGATTTAAAATTCCATTTTGTAAACATGGAAGATTTAAAGTCAGTTGAAGAAAAAATTAATTCAAATACTAAACTAATTTGGGCAGAAACTCCAACTAATCCTATGATGAATGTGGTTGATATTAAGTCAATGTCAATATTATCAAAAAAGAATAATATTCTACTTTGTGTTGATAATACTTTTGCTACACCATTTATTCAAAGACCTCTAGATCTTGGAGCTAATATTGTTATGCATTCCGCAACAAAATATATTGCAGGTCATAGCGATGTTGTTATTGGTGCAATAGTTGTAAACGACTCAATTCTTAATGAGAAATTATCCTTTATTCAGAATGCTTCTGGAGCGACTCCTGGTCCAATGGACTGTTTTCTTACATTAAGAGGAATAAAAACACTTCATTTAAGAATGCAAAGACATTCTGAAAATGCAGAAAAAATTGCAATGTTTTTAAAAAATCATAAAAAAGTTTCAAAAGTATATTGGGCAGGATTTAAGGATCATAAAAATTATGAAATCGCAAAAAATCAGATGGATGCTTTTGGAGGAATGGTTTCATTTATTCCAGCTGATAATACATTTGAAAGTGCAAAGAAAATTGCAGAGAATCTTAATTTGTTCACATTGGCAGAATCTTTGGGTGGAGTGGAAAGCCTATGTTGTCATCCATCAAGCATGACACACGCTTCAATTCCTCCGGAAGAGAGAAAGAAATCAGGTTTAGTCGAATCATTATTAAGGCTAAGTGTTGGAGTGGAAGATGTAGATGACTTAATCGATGATTTAAATCAAGCCATAGGATAAAATTTATGGAAATTCCAAAAGACAAAAAAATATATTTTAGTTCTGATAATCATCTTGGTTCTCCATCAATCAAAGATAGTCATGAAAGAGAAAAAATATTTGTATCGTGGTTGGAATCTATTAAACATGATGCTGATATAGTTTTCTTACTTGGAGATCTGTTTGATTTTTGGTTTGAATATAAAGAAGCAGTTCCCAGAGGATTTACAAGAGTTTTAGGAAAACTTGCAGAGCTGTCGGATTCTGGAATAAAAATTTATTTTTTTGTAGGAAATCATGATTATTGGATGACTGACTATTTTGAAAAGGAATTAAATATCAAAGTTTTTAGATCACCAGAGTTATTTATTTTTAATTCAAAATCTTTTTTAATAGGTCATGGAGATGGATTAGGACCTGGAGATTACGGATATAAAAGAATGAAATTAGTTCTATCTAATCCTTTTTTTATATGGTTGTTTAGGATATTACATCCAGATATTGGCATTAAACTTGGTAAGTATTTATCTCAAAGTAATAAGCTTATTTCTGGAAAAGAAGATAAAGAATTTAAAGGAGAAGATAAAGAGTGGTTAATTCAATATTGTTTAAAAAGGTTAACCAAAGAACACATCGACTATTTTATTTTTGGTCATAGACATTTACCTATTGTACACCAGTTAAAACCTAAATCAAAATATATAAATTTAGGTGACTGGATTACCCATTATACATTTGGTGTTTTTGATGGAAAAACTTTTAACTTAAGAAACTATCTGAAGAAAAATGATTGAGTCGCAAAAATCAAACTTCGAGAGAAGTGTATTAGTTGGAATTATTAATGATTCACAAAATGAAGAAAAGCTAAATGAATTTCTTGAGGAATTAGAGTTTTTGTCATTAACAGCAGGAGGTAAAGTCGTTAAAAAATTTACACAAAAAATAAACACCCCTAATCCAAAAACTTTTATAGGTAAAGGAAAAATTGAGGAAATTCAAAAATATGTCAAAAACAATGATGTATCAGTTGTTGTTTTTGATGATGAACTTTCACCCACTCAACAAGCTAACATAGAAAAGTTATTAAAGTGTAAAATTTTAGATAGAACAGCTTTAATTCTTGATATTTTTGCTCAAAGAGCTAAAACAAGTTATGCAAAAACACAAGTTGAATTAGCTCAATATGAATACTTGCTTCCCAGATTAAAAGGTCTTTGGACTCACCTCGAAAGACAAAAAGGAGGTATAGGTATGAGAGGGCCTGGTGAAACAGAAATAGAAACAGATAGAAGAATAGTAAGAGATAAAATATCATTATTAAAAAAGAAACTATCTACCATTGACAAGCAAATGAAAGTTCAAAGAGGTAATAGAGGATCATTAGTTAGAGTTGCTCTTGTAGGGTATACTAATGTTGGAAAATCAACAATAATGAATTTATTGTCAAAAAGTAAAGTCTTTGCGGAAAATAAATTATTTGCTACTCTTGACACAACAGTTAGAAAAGTGGTGATCAATACACTACCTTTTCTTTTAACAGATACAGTAGGTTTTATTAGAAAACTACCAACACAATTAATAGAGTCATTTAAAAGTACCTTAGAGGAGGTGAAAGACGCAGATATTCTTCTTCATATAGTTGATATATCACATCCAAGTTTTGAAGATCATATTACTTCCGTAAATAAAATTCTTAGTGAAATTAATTGTCATAATAAGTATAGTTTAATGATTTTTAATAAAATTGATAATTATAAACAGGTTGATTTTAATGACTCTTATTCTAAAAATAATAGCCATTATTCTTTGATGCAATGGAAAAATACGTGGATGAATAAAACAAATGGGAAAGCATTATTTTTGTCTGCTAAAAATAAAATTAACTTTGATAACTTGAAGAGAGAAATTTATGAAATAGTTAAAAATGTGGATATGAGTCATTATCCTAAAAATGATTATTTATACCCCGAATATTTTTCTAAATAATTTTTGGTTAACTTCTTATTTAACCAATTATTAACAAGAATTTTACTAATAAATTTTGAAATTTGAATAAATAAATTGAGCAATTATGAGTGATAACAAAACAAATATAGATTTAAGTAAAAAAGATGAACTAATAAAACAAGAAAGTGCTTTTGTTGATCTTCTTTCACTGGAAATAAATAAAAAAATCATAGGGCAAAAGAAAATGATAGAAAGACTAATGATAGGACTTCTAGGTAGAGGACACATTTTACTTGAAGGAGTACCAGGTCTTGCCAAAACACTTGCAATTAATAGTTTAAGTAGAGCTGTAAAAGGATCGTTTAGTAGAATTCAGTTTACCCCTGACTTACTTCCAGCGGATGTGGTTGGTACAATGATTTATAATATGAAAGAAGGTAACTTCTCAATTAAACAAGGGCCAGTATTTGCTAATTTTGTTTTAGCAGATGAAATTAATAGAGCTCCAGCAAAAGTTCAATCAGCATTACTTGAGGCAATGCAAGAAAAACAGGTGACTATAGGAGATAAAACCTTCAATTTATCAGATCCTTTTCTTGTAATGGCAACTCAAAACCCTGTAGAACAAGAAGGTACTTATCCTTTACCTGAAGCTCAAATAGACAGGTTTATGCTTAAAGTAGTTGTTGATTATCCCAATTTAGAAGAGGAACAAAAGATTATGAATATGAATCTTTCTACTTCAAAAGATATAATCAAACCAGTTGTTACAACAAAACAAATTACTTCGGCACAAGAAATCGTTAATGATGTATATATGGATGAAAAAATTGAAAAATACATTCTTGATTTAATTTTTTGTACTAGATATCCTGAAAAATATAATCTAAAAAACTTATCTCCACTTATATCATTTGGTGCATCTCCACGTGGAAGTATAAATCTAGCATTAGCCTCAAAATGTTACGCTTTTATAAAACATAGAGGTTTTGTAATTCCAGAAGATGTTAGAGAAGTAGTTACCGATGTATTAAGACATAGAATAGGATTGACATACGAAGCTGAGGCTGAGAATGTGTCTACCGAGGATATAATCAAACAAATTGTTAATACTGTTGAAGTACCATAATTAATGGATTCTAAAGAATTACTTAAAAAAGTAAGACAAATTGAGATAAAAAGTAGAAGGCTAAGTGATAACCTTTTTGGAGGCGAATACTTAAGTACCTTCAAAGGTAGGGGTATGACTTTCAGTGAAGTAAGAAAATATGAGTTTGGAGATGATATAAGATCAATTGATTGGAATGTTACAGCTAGATACAATGAACCTTTTATAAAAGTTTTTGAAGAAGAAAGAGAATTAACACTTATGTTACTTATTGATGTTAGTGGCTCAAAAAACTTTGCAACTAGGAATAAATTAAAAAAAGAAATTGTTACTGAAATTGCTGCAACGCTTGCATTTTCTGCTTTGAAAAATAATGATAAAGTAGGTGCAATATTATTTACTGATAGTGTCGAGTTATTTATCCCTCCTAATAAAGGTAAACGACATATTTTGAGAATTATAAGAGAACTACTTGAATTTAAACCAAAAAGTTCTAAAACAAGTATTGATTCATCTCTTAAATTTTTACTAAGTGTTATTCAAAAAAAAGCTATTGTTTTTGTCTTATCTGATTTTATAGATAATGAGTATGATAAAACTTTAAAATTAGCAGCAAAAAAATATGATCTTACAGGAATTAGAATTTATGATAATATGGAAACTAAGATTCCTAAATTAGGCATGGTCCCAATGATTGACGCCGAATCAAACGAATTAGTTTGGGTAGATACTTCATCAAAAAAAATCAGAGAAAATTATTTTTCTAATTACAGTCTATCAATTAAAAAATTTGAAAGTTTATTCAATAAAAATGGAGCAGGCATAATTAATTGTATGGTTGATGACAGTTATGTAAAGAAACTCCTTGGATATTTTAAACATAGAGCATAATGAAGAAAATAATATCTCTTTGGATTTTCACAACCTACTTTTTAATTGCACAGTCACCTAATTTTGATTCTAATATTGAAATTTCAACTTTAATTGACACAACCCAAGTAAAAATTGGAGAAGAAATTAATTTCAAGATAGATATTTACTCTAAAAATGAATATAATATCAGGTTTGATGAAAATCCTAATTTCATGCCTTTTGAAATATTAAAATCATACCCTTCAGATACAATACTAGGATTATCAAAAATATCTAAGAAATACTCCTTAATTAATTTTGAGCCTGGAGAATATTGGATTCCTCCTCAAAAAATATATTTTAATCAATCTATAAAATATAGTGACTCATTATTAATAATAGTAAATGACGTTGAGGTAGATACTATCAAACAAAATCTATTTGATATAAAACCAATAATACCAATTAAGAGAAATTATCAAAAATTAATTACCAGTATTATTGTTGGTTTATTGATTATAATTCTTTTGTATATAATAATCAAATTTAAATTATTTAATAAAAACAATGACTCTTTAGATGAAATGAAATCACTTTATCAAATTGCAATTGAAAAATTAAATGATTTGGATAACAAGTCTCCTAATTCTCAAATTGAATTTAAAGAGTATTACACTATTTTGATTGATATTTTTAGAGAATACTTAGAATCTCAAGTTAAAATTCCAGCAATGGAAAGCACATCAAAAGAGCTTATACTAAGAATAAATATGCTTAAAGATAGTGGGAACTATGATTTTGAAAATAAACAGATAAATCAACTAGAAAATCTTTTCACAAAATCTGATTTAATAAAATTTGCTAAATCATTGCCAGCAAAAAATGATATTAATGTAGACATATCAACAATCAAAGATTTCATTGACTCAACAGAAAAAATATACAATGAAAAATATAATATACCTGTTGAAGAAGAAGTGGCTGTTGAAGAGATCTCTTTACTGGAAAATCTTAAAATATTTTTTAAATATTCATTTTTAGTAATATCAACACTAATCATTATGTGTATTTTAATATTTGGATACTATCCAGTAAGAGATACAATATTGTTAAACCCTACAAAACAACTTCTTTCAAAAGATTGGTATACTAGTCAATATGGCTCCCCTCCTGTTGAACTTAATACACCAAATATTTTAGTTAGAATAAATGATAGTTTAGAAAACAACAGATTTGAAATGGGTAATTTCGATGATTCTTTTTACCTATCTCTTGATTTTAAAGATGTAATTCAAAGTGAAAGCCCTGCAAATATTGATATATTAAAAAATGAATTAATAAATAAATTTCAAAATTTAGGATCCAAAAACATTCTAGTTAAAGATGATCAATTCTCTATAAAATCTGGAGATATTGGACTTAGATTTTATGGTAGTTTAGACATTGAAAAAAATAATGATTTGATAAGATCAAATTTTACGTCAGTTATATTGCCTTATGAAAAAAAAACTATAAAACTTATTATAGTTTACAAAGACAAAGATAGATATGCTAATAAAATAGAGTCTAAAATTCTAGAAAGCTTTAATATTATAAAAGAATTATAATGCTAAAAAATATTTATTTTGCTGATCCGGAGTTTCTTATAATTCTTATTATAATTCCTTTTGCTATTTTCTTTTGGTTTAGATTTGGAAAGATTACTCAAGCTACTTTAAGACACCCTAGCTTATCACTATTGAAGTTAAACAATTCATTAATTTCTAAACTGAGACCTTTTTTGAATATCTTTAGAATAATAGTGATATTACTTCTTGTATTGGCTGTTTCAAGACCTCAATCAAAGTCATCATCAAAAAGAATTAAAACATCTAGAGGTATTGATATTGTTATGGTAATTGATATCTCATCAAGTATGTTGTCAAAAGATCTTAAACCAGATCGTTTAACAGCATTAAAGAATGTAGCCTCTAATTTTATTGATGATAGACCTAATGACAGAATTGGCCTTGTTGTTTATGCTGCAGAGAGCTATACTAAAACACCTGTTACTACAGATAAACTTATTTTAAAGCAGTCTCTATCTGAAATAAATTACGAATCACTTCTTGAAGATGGAACAGCAATTGGTATGGGACTGTCCACTGCAGTTAATAGACTAAAGGAGAGTACGGCAAAAAGTAAAGTAATAATTCTTCTGACAGACGGGGTTAATAATTCTGGATTCATAGATCCAAGAATTGCTGCAGAATTGGCTGCAGAATATGAAATTAAAACATATACAATTGGTCTAGGCACAAATGGAAGAGCATTAGCTCCAGTTTCAATTCTTCCAAATGGAAATTTCCAATTTAGTCTTACAAAAGTTGAAATTGATGAGGATCTTCTTAGATATATTTCTGAAAAAACATCAGGAAGATATTTTAGAGCTACTGATAATCTTGAAC
>SGZE01000033.1 GCA_004214015.1 Flavobacteriales bacterium
AAGAAGTTAAGGCTGAAGAGCCAGCTGCAGAAGAAGTTAAGGCTGAAGAGCCAGCTGCAGAAGAAGTTAAGGCTGAAGAGCCAGCTGCAGATGATAAACCTGAATAATTCAGTTTTCTCCCGACTTTTCTATACTTACCAATACAGAATATAACGCTTAGATATTTTATTAATTCAATGCGCCAATTCCTGATTTCCACAATTCATTGTTGAAATTTGGTATATCATTTTCATTTATATTATCAATTTCTTCTTTTAAGGAATCCCATTTTTTATCGAGAGACTCTAAAGATTTTAAAATACCTTCACTAACATTTGGAATATCACCCTTAATTTCATCTAGTATAAATAAATAATCAGCTAGAAATTTATTTGGGAAGTTTTCCACATCATCGTAAGCTAATGATTTTCTTTGCATCATCTTTTTATCCCAGCTATCCATTTTATTAAGTAAGATCTCACCATTATTTTTAATTGCTTGGTCTTCAATATCACTGAGTAAAGTTTTAAGCTTATCAATCAATTTTTTATTAGTATTAATATAATCCGCCATTATATTAAACTTATTTTCCATATGACTTGTATACTTGTGAAATTCATCATAGTCTTCATCTGATACGGTAAAATTTGGATTTTTTAGAATCTCAAAATCTGAAGTCAATTTTTTATCTCCAACTTCTAGTGACATATTATATTTACCAGGTATCGCTTTATGTCCACTAAATCTTCCTTCTATATATGCATAAGGCACTCCAGTTAAAGATTTATGTCTTGCATTCCAAACAAACCTATTAATACCAATTTTATTAGACAAAACAGGTTCTCTTGAAGGGCCTCCATTGTAAGAAATAAAGTTTTCATCAATTTGATTACTAACTTCTCTAACAAGATTATTGTCTTGGTCAAAAAATTTAATTGTTATTTCTTTATCAGTATCATCTTCATTTAGATTATAGTAAACAACAACACCATTAGCTGGGTTAACACCTGTGAATGTTGATGTACCATCTGAATAATTAGAGTTAAGCTGACTGTACCAATTACCAATTGTTGAATTTTCAGGTTGATAAAGTTTAGTTTCTTTTGTATTATCTAGTTGTCTCACTAGCCCCATATCATCAAGTATCCAGAATGATCTTCCTTGGGTTGCAATGATTAAATCATCATGTTTAATCATTAAATCTGTTATAGCTAAAACAGGCATATTAAGATTAAATCTTTCCCAGTTTTCACCATCATTAAAAGAAATATATACTCCTAATTCTGTACCAGCAACTAATAGTCCTTTTCTTTTCTCATCTTCTCTTACTACTCTAGTATATGCTCCATATGGAATGTTTCCTGTTATCTCTTTCCAAGATTCTCCATAATTTGTAGACTTATAGAGACCAGGTGATTTATCATTAAATTTATATCTAGTAGTTGCAATATATACTGTTTCCTTATCATGAGGAGATATATCAATTGCATTAATTATTGTTTCTGGAAGACCTTTTGGTGTAATGTTCTTCCATGATTTACCTCCGTCTTGAGTTATATATACTAATCCATCATCAGAACCAGTATATATAGTATTAGGCTCATGAGGAGATTCTACTACATAACTTATTGTTCCATAGTTTTCTGCACCTACTGCCTCATTAGTTAATGGACCTCCACCATTTCCCTGCTTTTCATCTTCATCCATCGTTAAATCTGGTGATATAACTTCCCACGACTTACCTAGGTCATTTGTTTTAAATAGATGTTGAGCAGCATGATAAAATGTGTTTGGTTCGTGTTTAGACCATATTATTGGTGCATTCCAGTTAAACCTATATTTCATATCTCTTGATGCTTTACCAATATAATTTATTGGCTCTATCATTACCTTTTTTCTAGCCTTTGCTTTTGTATCATATATATTTACACTTCCTAGGTAACTTCCCCCCATCACTAATCTTGGGTTATTAGGATTAAATGCTAAGAATGCACTTTCTCCTCCAGCAGTTGAAGACCAGTCACTTTCAGAGATACCTCCTCCAGATCCAATGCTCGCTATTCTGACTGTAGAATTATCTTGTTGACCACCATACAAATTATAAGGAAAAAGATTGTCCACATTAACTCTATAAAACTGTGCTGTTGGCATGTTATTAATACTTGACCAAGATTCTCCATTATCAAATGTAATTTCTCCACCTCCATCATCAGATATAATCATATTTTTTGAGTTATTTGGATTTATCCACAAGTCATGGTAATCTCCATGGCCACTATATATTCTTTCCCATGTTTTTCCTCCATCAATTGATCTAAAAGCTCTAGCACTTAGAACATATACTGTGTTTTCATCATTAGGATCTGTAAAGACTTCAATATAATACCAAGCTCTTGATGTCAATTCAGCATACTTGCTAATTCTTGACCAGCTTTCACCGGCATTATTTGATACAAATAGACCTCCTAATCTTTTATTTGAATCACTTTCTGCTAAAAGGTATACCTTATTTGAGTTAGCTCTAGAAACTGATATTGCCATTTTACCTAATTCATCTGGTAGCCCATTTTCTATTTTAAACCAATTTTCTCCAGCATCGATTGACTTATAAACTCCACTTCCTTCACCACCACTGACAACTTTCCAAGGAAACCTTTGATGTTCCCAAAGAGTTGCATAGAGAACCTTCGGGTTATTAAAATCAATAGAAAGTTCTGATGCTCCACTTAATTCATTGACAAAAAGAACATTTTTCCATGATTTACCTCCATCTTGAGTTTTATAAATCCCTCTTTCCTTTGTGGGTCCATTAATTGCTCCTTGAGCAGCTACATAAACCAAATCAGGATTGTCAGGATGAATTATAATCCTTGAAATCTGTTGAGTGTTTTCTAATCCAATATGTTCCCATGTTTTACCTTCATCAGTTGATTTATAAACCCCATCACCATATGATGTAGTAACTCCTCTTGGAGAATGCTCACCCATACCAACATAAATTATTCTACTATCACTTTCTGAAACAGCAACTGCCCCTACAGATGAAGTTTTGAAATAATCATCCGAAATATTATACCACTCACTACCAGCATTAGTTGTTTTCCATAATCCACCTCCTGCTGTTCCCATATAATAGGTTAAAGGATCATTTACAACTCCTGAGGATGAAACTGATCGTCCGCCTCTAAAAGGACCTAGATTTCTATATTTAACTTCTTCAAGTTTATCTTCTATGTCTTGTGAATAAGAGAATGGAATTATAGTTAAAAAAACAAAAAGTATGCTTAAATTCTTCATGATAAATATGTTAGTTTACACTAAGTTACATTCAATTTTCAAAAATTCAGATATATTTACAAAAATTAAATAATGAGAAGTCAAAACATCAAAAGAGACCTGAGTCTATTAGGAGATGAACTTTTAGAGAAATTTATATTACAAGATGTTAAAGCTTCTAAATATGTTAACTCTTTTTTTAGTGAAGAAAATATTTTAAATCATTCTAAAAATAAAAAGAATCTATTCCCAGCAGATCAAAGAAAAGTCTTAATAGAAGAATTAAATAAACAATATTCAGATTTAAAAACTTCAGACAAAACCTTAAACAATATTCAATCATTATCTGATTCTAACACTTTATCAGTAACAACAGGTCACCAGCTTAATATTTTCTCTGGACCATTAATGGTTTTATACAAAATAGCTCAGGTAATTTCAACAGCTAATTACTTAAACTCTAAGATTAATGACTTTAATTATGTTCCTGTCTTTTGGATAGCTAGTGAGGATCATGATTTTGATGAAATATCAGAGGTAAACCTTGAAAACAATAGTGTCATTTGGAATCTTGATTCTAAAAATTCCCCTGTAGGTAAAATTAAATTAAATGATTTTGAAGAAGTGATACAATCATATAAGGATAGTATAATTGATTTTGAATTTAAGGATGTGTTGGAAAGTTTAATTGACTCGTCATATACTGATTCGGAGAGTTTGTCAACTGCTACTATAAAATTCATAGATTCATTATTTAGTAAACATGGGCTTATAATTATAGACTCTAATAAAAAGGCATTTAAGGAATTATTTTTAGAACAATTTAAAAATGAGATTTTAAATTCAACATGCAAAGTTGACTCAGAAGATCAAATTAAAAAAATTCAAAATAACTTTAAGTCTTTTAAACCACAGGTTAATCCTTCAGATATAAATTTTTTTAAGATTACTGTAAATGGAAGAAAAAGAATTAGAAAGAAAGAAAACCTATTTATTATTGATGATGAAAAAGAATATACTTCAGATCAAATAATTAATCAAATTGAATCTAATCCAGAGTTTTTCTCTCCAAATGTTTTAATGAGACCATTATATCAAGAGAAAATTCTACCAAATATTTGTTATGTAGGAGGTCCAAACGAATTAAAATATTGGATGCAGTTAAAGACTTATTTTGAAAATAATAATATTCAATTTCCAATATTAAAGCTTAGAAATTCTGCATATATTTTAAATAAAAAATTATCAAAAAAAATAACTAAGAGTGGTTTAGAAATCAAATATTTTATAGGGAAGCTAGATGATTTAATTAATTTAAAAATTAATAGCTTATCTAACTTAAACCTAAATTTTGATTCTTTAAAGAACACATTGTCAAATCAATTTGATGAATTGAGAAAAGTTTCAATCAAGACAAATGAATCATTTATTGGTGCATTAGATGCTCAAGAAAAAAAGCAAATTAAAGGTTTGACTGATCTTGAAAAAAAATTAAAAAAAGCTGAACAGAAAAATCATGAAACTGAATTAAATAATATTAAAAGTATCTATGAATCACTTCATCCTAAGGGTATTGATCAAGAGAGATATTTAAATTTTGGTAATTTTTATTCATTTAAGGGTCAAGAATTAATTGATTACATAATAGATAAAGTACCTATTTCAGATGATAAAATATTAGTTATAAATCTTGAAGATTAATTTATAATTGTATTTTTGCCCATGCAGAATAAAGTCTTAATAATTGATTTTGGATCTCAATACACTCAACTAATAGCAAGAAGAATACGAGAGCTATTTATCTACTGTGAAATCTCACCATTTAATAATATTCCAGAAAATCTAGATCAGTTCAAGGCGATAGTTTTATCAGGCTCACCTTTCTCTGTAAATCAAAAAGACTCACCCCGAATAAATCTTGAAAGTTTTTTAGGACAAAAACCTGTTATAGCAATTTGTTATGGAGCTCAATTAATTGCAAAGACTTTAAATGGAAATGTAGAAAATTCAAATTCAAGGGAATATGGAAGAGCAAACCTATCTTTCATTGACAGTGAATGTAAGTTATTCGAAAATATTAAGATTAATAATCAAGTTTGGATGAGCCATGCAGACACTATAACTTCTCTTCCAGATGGAGCAAAGCTTATTGCAAGTACAGACTCTGTTGAGAATGCGGCTTATTGTATTGAGTCTCTTAATTTGTATGCTCTTCAGTTTCATCCAGAAGTTTTCCATTCAGAAAATGGATTGAAAATTTTTGAAAACTTTTTTATTAATGAATTCAAATTTGTAAAAGAATGGAATCCAGAATCTTTTATAGATAGAACTGTTGCTGATCTTAAGGATCAGCTTAAAGATGACAAAGTCATATTAGGTTTATCAGGCGGAGTAGACTCTAGCGTAGCAGCTGTACTTTTAGATAAAGCAATTGGAGATAACTTATTTTGTGTATTTGTAAACAATGGTCTTTTAAGAAAAAACGAATATGAAGAAGTTTTAGAACAATACACAGGAATGGGTCTAAATGTTAAAGGGGTAGATTCCTCAAAATTATTTATTGAATCTCTAGATGGAGTTATAGATCCAGAAAAAAAGAGAAAAATAATAGGTAATACATTTGTAAAAGTTTTTGAGGAAGAATCTAAGAAAATTGAAAATGCAAAGTGGTTAGCTCAAGGAACAATTTATCCAGATGTAATTGAGTCGGTATCAGTCAAGGGACCTTCTGCAACAATTAAATCCCATCATAATGTTGGGGGGCTTCCTGAAAAAATGAATCTTAAAGTAGTTGAACCATTGAAAATGCTATTCAAAGATGAAGTAAGGAGGATAGGTAAGTCACTAAAAATGTATCCAGATATTTTAAATAGACATCCTTTCCCTGGCCCTGGACTTGGTATAAGAATTCTTGGGGAAGTTGATTTTGAAAGTGTCAGACTAATTCAAGAGGCTGATAAAATTTATATTGACGGACTAAAAGAATGGGATTTATATGATAAAATTTGGCAAGCAGGCTCTATATTACTTCCTGTAAAAAGTGTAGGAGTTATGGGTGATGAAAGGACATATGAGAGATGTGTAGCGTTAAGAGCAGTTGTTTCAACAGATGGTATGACAGCAGACTGGTATGAATTTCCTAATAATTTTTTGAAAGAAGTTTCAAATAGAATAATTAATAAGGTTTCAGGTATAAACAGAGTGGTTTACGATATTAGTTCAAAACCACCAGCAACCATTGAGTGGGAATAATAATGACTGATATCAATAATTCTTTTAAACCTATGCTTTCTCCAAAAGAAATGCTTCAAAAAGGAATTTTTGGAGGAACATATTTTAATAAACTAGTTGATTATAGGGTATTTCCTAAAGATTGGTTTTTAGACTTAGATCAAAGTTATTTTTTATCAAAAAACTACAATAAAAAGATAAATTACTTTAATATTAAATCTGGTCAGTCTCAGGAAGAGTGGGAGGCAAAAGGATGGATTCACAAGGATGATCCAAGAGGTTGGTTTGAGTGGTATTGTAAATATTTTAATGGCAGAAGTCATGAAGATGATGAAAGACAAATTAAAAGATGGCTTGCATTTTGTGGACCTAGAGGTAGGTTTCGAAATTCTATCTACAATAAAATATTTAAATCGGGATTAGAAATTGAAAATTCAAAAAGTATTTCACCTAGAATTCAGCAGTCTTTATTACATTGGTCCTATATTGTTAATAATGAGGATTATGAGAGATGGAAACTTGAAAAACAGAAGTAAATGAAGAAGTTTAATTTATGTATATTATTTATATTGATCAATCAGGTAATATTTTCTCAAAATATTGTTTCTGATACAATTTCTCATTCTGTTGAGAGAAAAGAGACACTTTTTTCAATTTCACAAAAATATGATATAGATATTAATGACATATTAGAATTAAATCCAGAGCTTAGAGATTCTAGATTAAGAAGGAGGTCAATTATTTTAATTCCAGTTTTTACATCTATTCAAGAGATTCAGCCAATTAAGTTGGATTCATTAAGATTATCTAATTCAATTTTGACACTAGATTCAATTTATTTAAAAAAAAGAAAAAAAAATGATCAATTAAATGTTTCTGTTTTACTTCCTTTCAGATCAGCATTAATAAATTATGATTCAATTAAAGAAGTTGAATCACTATTTGAAGATAGGAATCTTTATACTATAGCTTTAGATTTTTACTCTGGTTTTTTATTTGCAATAGAAGATTTAAAAAAATTAAACATTTCAGTTAATGTTAATGTTTTTGATACTGAAAATTCTAGAAATAAAATATTACAGATATCTAATAATGAAAATATTACCAATTCAGATGTTATAATTGGTCCAATAATTCCAAGAAATTTTGAAACTTTTTCTAATCTTGAATTTTTAAAGTCTATCCCTAAAGTTTTTCCATTATCCACAATTCCTATTAATATTCTTAAAGGTGTTGTCCAAACTGTAACTCCACGAAAGCTTTTAAGAGAGAGAATGCTCAAATATTTAGATGAAAACATTAATAAAGAAGAAAATATTGTAATTATAGCTGATTCTCTAAATCAAGAAATTGAAAGTAGATTAATTAATATTTTTCCTAATTCTATAAAAATAAAACCAGAATTTGAGGGTTATGTTCTTCCTGAGCTTCTGGATTCACTTTTAGTGGATTCAATTCCAAACAAAGTAATTATTGAATCTGAAATATTCACTTTGATTTCAAGTGTAGTTTCTCAACTTAATTCTCAAATAACTTCTGAACGTGATGTAAGATTATATACAACATACAGAGGAAATCAATTTGATGATCCAAGTATAAATATTAAAGATCTTGGAAACTTAGGATTTACTTATAGTTCTATTTCTAAAAAAATTAACAATGACTCAATTTCAAATTTTGAAAGTAATTACATTAGTTCGTTTGGAAGCTTTCCAAATAAGGATATTATTCGAGGTTATGATGTAACTAAAGATATTTTACTAAGAGTTTTAATTGATAATAATCTAAATAAAACTGTTAAGTATGATGAACAAATTTACACTGAATCTAAATTTTTATATAAAAAAGATACCTTAGGAGGTTTATATAACTCTTCTATGTTTATTCTAAAGCATAAAGATTATGGACTTGAGGAGATTATTGATTAATAAATTAAATTATACTTTAATATTTTGTAAATTTGAGTCCGGAAATAATATTCTATCCGGATGAATAAACCAAAATATATTTTTGTTACAGGTGGTGTTAC
>SGZE01000034.1 GCA_004214015.1 Flavobacteriales bacterium
GCTCTTCAGCCTTAACTTCTTCTGCAGCTGGCTCTTCAGCCTTAACTTCTTCTGCAGCTGGCTCTTCAGCCTTAACTTCTTCTGCAGCTGGTTGAACAGGTTTAGGTGCCTCTTTTTTGACAATAGGTTTACCAGCTAGCCAATCATTGACAAGATCTTGAGGCAATATTCTTTCTTCAAAAGAATAGCTACTTGAGCCATCTTTTTTTACCATCCTTATTGCTTTTGCAAGTTTTTTTGAGCCAGTTTGTAAACTAGCAACTGCTTTTTTTGCCATCTTATTTAATTTCTTTGTGAACAGTCATTTTCTTCAAAATAGGATTGAATTTTTTAATTTCAAGTCTATCTGGAGAATTTTTTTTGTTTTTAGTAGTTATATATCTAGAAGTACCTGGCATACCTGAGTCTTTGTGCTCCGTACATTCTAAAATTACTTGAACTCTATTACCTTTTTTTGCCATTTTTACTTAATTAAACCTTGTTTTCTTGCTTCTTTCAAAACTTCCGAGATACCCTTTTTGTTAATTGTTTTCAAAGCTGATGCAGAAACTTTTAAGGTAACCCATTTGTCTTCTTCTGGAATGAAGAATCTTTTTTTCATAAGATTAACATCGAATCTTCTTCTTGTTCTATTTAATGATTTAGAAACATTGTTCCCAAACATAACTTTCTTTCCAGTAATTTCGCAAGTCTTAGACATAACGTACTAATTTTTTGTAACGTGCAAAACTAATGTATTTAAGTTTAATAAAAAAATAAATTTATTGGTTAATAATTTTATCTACGAAGAGTTTGAATGAATTTTCTGTTACGGTTTTAATGAAGTCTTCTCTAGAGCTAATTACTTTATATTTTTCACAGAATAATTGATCTTTAGAGGATATAGCTATGTAACAATCTCCAACTGTAGATTTAGATCCATTTGAGGTTGGACCAGCATTGCCAGTTACAGAAATGGAATAATCAGAATTAAACTTTTCTCTAACTTTTTCTGCCATTTTTATTGCAATCTCTTTACTTACAGGTGAGAATAAATCAATTTCATTTTTTTCAATTCCAATAATTTTTTCTTTTGAATATTTACTGTAAGAAACAATAGAACCCTTAAAAACATTTGAAGCACCAGGAATTTTTGTTATTGAAAGAGATAAATTTCCACCTGAACAACTTTCTGCAAACGAAATTGTTTTATTTTGAACATTGAGATAATCAAAGATTTTTTTTATCATATCTATTTTATCTTAAGTGAAAACATTTTTGTTGAATCAATATAGCCTTCTAATATATCTTGACTTATAACTTTTGAAACACCTGCAGGTGTCCCGGTAAAAATCAAATCTCCTATTTTAAGTGTAAAATATTGTGAAACATATGAAATTAATTCATCTATTTTCCATAACATATTAGAAGAGTTACCAGATTGAACCAATTGATTATTTTTCTTTAAACTAAAATCTATTTTTGATAAGTCTTTAAATTTATCTACACTGATAAAATCTCCAACTAAACATGAATTATCAAAAGCCTTAGATTTTTCCCATGGATGTCCTTTTTGTTTTAAAGTATTTTGAATATCTCGAGCAGTAAAATCAATTCCAAGACCAATCTCATTATAATATTTATTAGAAAATGATTCATCTATATGCTTTCCCACTTTATTAATCTTGACAACTAATTCAACTTCATGATGAATTTCATCCGAAAAAGCAGGAATAATAAAGTTTTGATTTTTTGGAATAATAGATGAATCAGGCTTTAAAAAAACAACAGGATGAGAAGGTCTAGTATTAGCTAATTCTTCTATATGATCAGAATAATTTCTTCCAATGCAGATTATTTTCATCTTATTTAGAGTTTGTTATACTTAATTTCAAATTTGTAAATATTTTTTTTGTGTACTCTGGAAAATCCCCTTTCATAATCCATGAGTAATAACCCAAATCAATTTTAAACACATCCACAACTTTTTGACCAGTATATTTACCAAATGCAAAAGTTGCATCATTGTCAGCATCTAATCTTATTTTACCTGCAAAGTCTAGATTATTATTCCTTTTTGAATATTCATTTAAGAAATCCATATCAGGTTCTAAATCATCATACTTTTCTAATTGAGCTTTAAAAACTTCATAAGCAGCAATAGTGTCATCCAAAGCAGAATGAGCATTTTCAAGATCTTTATCACAATAGTACCTAAGAGCAGCTGAAAGATTTCTAGGTTCTTTTTTATGATATATTACTTGACTATCAATCATTCTTACATCTGTAAAATCAAATTGAATATTAGCTCTTATTAATTCTTCAACAAGAATAGGAATATCAAATTTAATTGCATTAAACCCTGATAAATCGCAATCTTTAATAAATTGATAAATTTCATCAGAATAATAAGCAAAATTTGGTTCACTTTTAATCATCTCATTTGTTATTCCGTGAACTTGAGTTGCTTGAGTTGAAATTTCCATTTCAGGATTAATTCTCCAAACTTTTTGAGACTCTGTTTTATCAATATCAACTCTTAAAATAGCTATTTCAACAATCCTATCCTTACCAACCTTCGCTCCAGTAGTTTCAAGGTCAAAAAAACAGATAGGTCTATTAAGATTGATTTTCATATTAAATGATTTGATTCATATCCCATTCTTCAAGATATTCAGCAACTCTTTTAACAAAGCTTCCTCCTATTGAACCATTAATAATTCGATGGTCATATGTGTGTGATAAAATAAGTTTTTTTCTAATACCAATAAAGTCTCCTTTATCAGTTTCAATAACAGACGGTGTTTTACGAATAACTCCAATAGCAATTATTCCAACTTGTGGCTGATTAATTATTGGAGTACCCATAATAGAGCCAAAATTTCCAACATTAGTTACAGTATATGTTCCATCTGATATTTCATGAGGTTTTAAAGAATTTGATCTAGCCCTGTTTGACAAGTCATTTACAGCTAGAGTAAGTCCTTTTAGGTTAAGATGATCCGCATTTTTAATGACAGGTACTATCAAATTACCATTTTCAATAGCTGTAGCCATTCCAATGTTAATTGATCTTTTCATTACAATCTTTTCATCAATTATTGAGCTATTTAATATAGGATAATCTTTAAGTGACTTAATAACTGCATCTATAAAAAGAGGAGTAAAGGTAAGTTTAACTCCTTCTTTATCTTGAAAAGATTTTTTGTATCGATCCCTCCATTCCCATAGATTAGTAACGTCGACTTCAACAAATGATTGAACATGAGCTGAAATTTTTTTACTATTTGACATATGATCAAATATTATCTTACCCATTCTATCAAGCTCTATTATTTGGTCATCCAAAGAAGGTTTAGACTCAACAATAGGTTTGATATCTGATTTAGCAGGTTGAGATCCAATATAATTTAAGATATCTTGCTTAGTGACCCTTCCATCCTTTCCTGAACCAGGAATTTTATTAAGCTCCTCCTTACTTATATTTTCCTTCTTAGCAATATTTTTAACTAATGGTGAGAAAAATTTATCATTTTTATCAATTTCAAAATTATCTTCTGAATCTAATTCATCATTTTTTAATAAATCAATTGAAGGAATACTTGCAATTTCTGGGTCTTTAATAGTTTCCTCAACATCATCTATGGTTAATTCTTTATCCTTTTCTTTAGAAACTATTTTTATCTCATTATTATCTTCTGAAGATGTTTCTATTTCAGCTATAACTTCACCTACTTTGACAACATCATTTACTTCAAAGTTTTTTTTGACTAGCTTACCTTTAAATTCAGATGGAACATCAGAATCAACCTTGTCTGTGGCAATTTCAACTATTGATTCATCAATATCTACACTATCTCCAACCTCTTTTAACCAATTAGTTATAGTAGCTTCAGCAATGCTTTCTCCCATTTTTGGAAGTTTCAAAAGATATTTTCCCATTTTTATAGTAATTGCAAATTTACAATATTAAAATCATTACTTATTAGATAGGTCAGTTTCATAAGGACGTCTATTTTGAATACTTCTTGCCAATGTAACTTCATCTGTATATTCTAATTGATCACCAACAGGTATTCCTCTTGCTAATACTGAAACTTTTACATTAAGTTTTTTTAAGATTTTAAATAAATAAAAGCTAGTTGTGTCAGCCTCTATTGTTGCACTTAATGCAAAGATTATCTCATCTACTTTTTTTTCAATAATTTTTTTCTCAAGACTTAAAACATTTAAATCCTCAGGGCCAATTCCTTCAATTGGAGAAATCACTCCTCCTAAAACATGGTAAAGTCCGTTATAAAGATTTGTGTTTTCAATTGCGATTACATCTCTTATATCCTCAACAATACAAACAATAGATTGATCTCTTGATGAATTCGAGCATATATCACAAATATCTTTATCTGAAATATTATGACATTGGGTACAATGTTTAATTTGAGTTTTAAAGTCAAATATACTTTCAGATAGATCCCTAGAGAATTCTTTAGGTTTTCTTAATATTTCTAGGGCAATTCTTAAAGCAGACCTTTTACCAATTCCTGATAATTGGGAAATATTATAAACTAAATTTTCAAGAAGTTTGGATGGAAATTCCATTATGCAAATTTAGAATATTCGTTGTAAGTTCTTTTGTATATTTATAAAAATGTTATCTCCACAAATTATTTTAATTGCTATTGCTTCATATTTTATAGTTTTAACTGCTATATCATATTTGACAGGTAAAGAAGACAACAATGAAGTTTTTTTTAATGCTAAAAGGAGTTCTAATTGGGCAGTTGTTGCGTTTGGAATGGTTGGAGCATCTTTATCAGGAGTAACTTTTATTTCAGTCCCAGGATGGGTTGGTGAATCTCAATTTACATATTTTCAAGTAGTCATTGGATATTTAATAGGATATCTAATTGTAGCTAATTTATTACTTCCTCTATACTACAGGATGGGATTAACATCCATTTATGAATATTTGTTTATGCGATTTGGAAAAAACTCTCATTATGTAGGGTCTATATCTTTTTTAATTTCTAGGATTCTTGGAGCATCTTTTAGATTATTTCTTGTAGCTATCGTTCTTCAACAATTTATTTTTGATGACTTAGGAATTCCATTTGAAATAACAGTTATTATTTCCATTTTACTAATCTGGCTATATACAAGAAGAGGTGGAATTAAAACAATAGTTTGGACAGATACAATTCAAACCACCTTAATGATTTTAGCTGTTATATTATCGATTTATTATATAAACCAAGATTTAGGCTGGACATTTTCAGAATTCATTTCTTCAAGTGATTTTAAAGAATTTGATAAAATATTTGTAACTGAAAGCATTACAGAAAGAAGCTACTTTTTAAAATCAATTATTGGCGGTGCTTTTATTACAATTTGTATGACTGGTCTAGATCAGGATATGATGCAAAAAAACTTAACATGTAAAAATATTCAAGAAGCTAAAAAAAATATGATTGTTTTTAGTTTTATACTGACTATTGTTACATTCCTTTTTATAGTGTTGGGTGCACTTCTTTTTATATATGCAAGTAAAAATAATATAACTGTTCCATTGGTTGATAATACACCTCGAACAGATCTTTTATTTCCACAGATTGCATTAAGATCAGGGCTAGGAGAGTTTTTAGGAATCACTTTTATATTAGGTCTAATTGCCGCAGCATACAGTAGTGCAGATAGTGCATTAACATCTCTTACAACTTCATTTTGTGTTGATATTCTAAAGATTGATATTACTAATTCAAAATCAATCAAAACTCGAAAAAATATTCATGTTTTAATGAGTATCACATTAATAATTGTAGTGATAATTTTTAGATATGTTCAAGACAAAAATGTAATAGACAGCCTTTTAACTGTTGCACAATATACATATGGCCCATTGTTAGGGCTGTTTGCTTTTGGAATATTTACAAAATATAAAATTAAGGACTCTAAAGTCTTTTTAGTTGTGGTTATTAATATTATCATAGTAGTTATAATAGGAACTTTACCATCAGATTATATTGGGGGTTATGAAATAGGATATGAACTTCTGCCATTTAATGGGTTAATAAATTTTATAGGGTTATATATGATCAGAAAATAATGTCAATTTGTCATATTTATTAATTGGTATTTTTTTTGCTATTATTAATTAAAAAGAAATTATGCCTAAAGGAAAAATTAATGTTTCGGTTGAAAATATATTTCCACTTATAAAAAAATTCTTATACAGTGATCAAGAAATATTTTTAAGAGAACTTATATCAAATGCTACAGATGCTCTTACTAAGATTCAACATTTATCTAGTATTGGTGAAGTTAAAGGGGAGATTGGTGAATTAGGGGTTGACATTAAAGTTGACAAGAAAAAGAAAACTCTTCACATTACTGATAATGGAGTTGGAATGACCATAGATGAAGTTAAAAAATATATTAATGATGTTGCATTTTCTGGTGCTGAAGAGTTTCTTGAAAAATATAAAGAAAGCTCAAAAGATACCGGAATTATTGGTCATTTTGGTCTTGGTTTCTACTCATCATTTATGGTTGCTGATAAAGTTGAAATAATTACTAAATCTTTTAAAGATGAACCTGCTGCTCACTGGATTTGTGATGGTTCTCCAGAATACAGTTTAAAAAAAGCTGATAAAAAAGAAAGAGGAACAGAAATTATTCTTCATATTTCTAAGGACTCTAAGGATTATCTAGAAGAAAATAAAATTACAGAGCTTTTAAATAAGTATAACAAGTTCATGCCCCATCCAATTAAATTTGGTACAAGGGAAGAAACTGTCCCCGTAAAAGAAGGTGAGAAGGAAGAAAAAGTAACTGTAGATAATATTATAAACAATCCCAATCCAGCTTG
>SGZE01000035.1 GCA_004214015.1 Flavobacteriales bacterium
AATGAAAGATCTCTCCAAAATTGACCCTAAACACAATATCATTATAAAAGGTGCAAAACTTCATAACCTTAAGAATATTGATGTTGTAATCCCTAGGAATAAATTTACTGTAATTACAGGGCTTTCAGGATCTGGTAAATCTTCTCTTGCATATGACACACTTTATGCTGAAGGTCAAAGAAGGTATGTGGAAAGTCTTTCTTCCTATGCAAGGCAGTTTATGGGTAAACTCAATAAACCTAAAGTTGATTATATCAAAGGTATCTCTCCTGCTATAGCAGTAGAGCAAAAAATAAACACATCTAACCCTAGATCAACAGTTGGAACAAAAACAGAAATCTATGATTATCTGAAATTACTATTTGCTAGAATTGGTAAAACATATTCACCTAAATCAAATAAAATTGTAAAAAAGGATTCCACATCAGATGTAGTAGATTATATAGTAAATCAAAAAGCAAAGTCTAAGCTCTTATTATTAGCCTCTGTCGAATCTTCATCAAAAAAAATATCACAAAAAAAACTTGAGATTCTAAAAAAACAGGGTTTTGTAAGGATATTCAAGGATGATGAAGTTATAAACATTACTGATGTTGAAAACAATGAAATAATTGATTTCAAATTGGTAGTAGATAGGTTAGTAGTTAACAATAATCCAGATTTTAAATCTAGAGTAGCTGACTCTGTAGAATTATCTTTTTACGAAGGAAAGGGTATTTGCTCTGTGTTTAACATCGATACTAAAGAAGAAGTATCTTTTTCAAATAATTATGAAATGGACGGTTTGAAATTTATTGAACCATCTGTTCATTTATTTAGCTTTAATAATCCTTTCGGAGCGTGTAAAAACTGTGATGGATTTGGAGAAACCATTGGTATTGATGAAGAATTAGTAATTCCAAATAAAGGTCTATCTGTATATGATGATGCTATTGCTCCATGGAGAGGAACTGGTTTAAGAAAATATTACATGAAGCTAATTGATAATGCAGAATTATTTGATTTCCCCTTATATAAACCTTATAATCAGCTATCAAAAGAAGAAATCAAAGTTCTATGGGATGGAAATGAACATTTTGGTGGAATCAATAAATTCTTTAAATATTTAGAAAAGAAAAACTATAAAATTCAAAATAGAGTTCTCTTATCTCGATATAGAGGTAAAACTTTATGTAATGAATGTAAAGGAAGTAGATTAAGAGAAGAAGCTTACTTTGTTAAAATAGATAATAAAAACCTCCCTGAAATCTTATCAATGCCTATTGATAAGCTAAGTAAATTCTTTCAAGAGATAACTCTTAATAAGAATGATAAGGATGTTTCAAGTAGAATTCTAAAAGAAGTAAACAATAGAATAGATTATTTAATGAATGTAGGACTGAGCTATTTAACATTAAATAGAAAAGCTAATACTCTATCAGGTGGAGAGACACAAAGAATTAACCTAGCTTCATCTTTAGGAAGTAGTTTAGTTGGTTCTACATATATTCTTGATGAGCCATCTATTGGTTTACACTCAAGAGATAATGATAACTTAATAAAGATTTTAAAAAACCTAAAAGACATTGGTAATACTGTAATAGTTGTTGAACATGATGAAGAAATTATACTTTCAGCTGATCATATTGTAGATATTGGACCAAAAGCAGGAACCTTAGGTGGTGAGGTTGTAGGTGAAGGCAGTGTAAAAGAATTATTAAAATCTGACACATTAACTTCTAAGTATTTAAACAAAATTGAAAGAATTGAATATCCAACTTCTAGAAGAGAATCAAGTTATTTTATAAGCGTAAATGGAGCTAAAGAAAACAATCTACAAAACATAACAGTTAAAATTCCACTCGGATGTTTAACCATGATTACAGGTGTTTCGGGAAGTGGTAAATCAACATTAGTTAAAAAAATCATATACCCTGCCCTATTAAATTACTTTAGAGACTACTCTCATAAACCTGGCAAATTCAATGATATTTCCGGTAATTTAAGTAAAATTAAATCTGTTCAATTTATTGATCAAAACCCTATTGGTAGATCATCTAGATCAAATCCTGTTACTTATCTTAAGGTATATGATGATATCCGTAATCTTTATGCTAAAATACCTCAATCAGTTTCAAAAGGATTTAAATCAAAATTCTTCTCATTTAATACTGATGGAGGAAGATGTGACGAGTGTAAAGGTGAAGGGGTTGTGAAGATTGAAATGCAATTTATGGCAGATGTTGAATTGGAATGTGATATATGTAAAGGAAAGAGATTTAAAGATGAAATAACAGCTATTAAATATAATGGAGTAAGTATAGATATGTTACTCAAAATGACGGTAGATGATACAATTCAATTTTTCAGAAAGTATAATCAATCAAAAATTGTAAGTAAACTCCTACCACTTCAATCTGTTGGACTTGGATATGTATCCCTAGGTCAATCTTCAAATACATTATCAGGTGGAGAGGCTCAAAGAATTAAATTAGCATCATTTATTGGCAAAGGTGATCAAATTGAAAAAACTTTCTTCATTTTTGATGAACCTACAACGGGACTTCATTTTCATGATGTTAGAAAGTTATTGAACACCTTTGATAAATTAATAAGAATGGGGCATTCTATTCTTGTTATTGAACATAATTTAGACATGATATCCTGTGCTGATCATATTATTGATCTTGGTCCTGAAGGAGGAGATAAAGGAGGTGAAGTTGTCGCTGAAGGAAGTCCTGAGGAAATAATAAAGAACATAAATTCATATACTGGACAATACCTTAAGAGCAAGATTATTTAATTACCAGTTCTTATTGAATTTATCTATAAAAATATTTACATCGTCACTTAATCTAAATATATATGCTGAAAGGGTGTATAGTGTTAGAATTAAAGTTGATTTTACAGTTATGTTTATAAATGGCTGAAAATCTAATTGAAGATTAGAGAATATAATGTAAGCAATTCCACTCAATACAATAATTTTGATTGTATCCTTACTGTAAGGATGTATATTAAATTTAGACTTTATTAGATAGATCTTTAATGAATTCATAATAGTTAAAACTATAAGAGTAGCATAAGCAGCACCTACAATTCCATATTCTGTTATTAAATAAATATTTAGTACCACTGCTAATACAGATGAAAATAAGGAAAACCAAAATGTATAGTAATAGTATTTAGAATTTGAAATTATATTATTAATACAACCTATAGACATTGAGAAGAGTTTACCAAAAGAAACAATTATCACAATTGGAATACCAATTGAGTATCCATCTTGGTTTAACATTTCATAGAAGTCATCCAGATTAAGATTAATTAGAAGAAAAAATAAACTAGCAACTAATACAAGATTGGTTGAACTTTTTTTAAGAAGACTTTCTAGTTTTTTATAGTGATTCTTATTTATAGCATTTGCTACTACTGGACTTAAAATTTGAAACATTGCCCTTCCTGGAATCTCTATTACTGCAGCAATAAATACAGCAACTGAATAGTAAGCAACATTTTCAACTGTTAAAATTGAAGATAACATAGATTTATCTATATCTAAAATTATACTTGATGCTGCACCTGACAGGAAAATCAATAAACAGTATTTGAAAATTTCTTTAAAATCATTTTTAAAATTTAGATTAAGCTTTGGTTTAATAATTATGAATGAATAGATAACAATAATTATAAGTCTTAAATAATATCCATAGATTAGGAATAATACAAAGTTCTCAAAATCTAAAATTCCCATTGAATAAGAAATTAATAGAAATGCTATTAATAGTCTTGGATACAGTTCTTTTAAAAAATTACCAAAAACTGATTTAAGCTTAACCCTTAACCATGAATAGAAGACTTCAAATAATGATGTTGATACTGCTATGTATAATATAACATAGGCGTATCTAGATAGGCTTTGATCACTTTGAAAAAGATACTGCCTTATCTGATCATAATAAGCAAAGAAAATTGGTATAAATAGTAAAACAATTACAAATGGAATTAATATTGACAGAGTCAATAGACCATCTTTTTCAGACTTCTTAGTGTATTTAGAGTAGTATCTAATTACAGCGTGTTGAGTTCCAAAAGAAATAAAAGGTTGTACTAAGTTAGAAATAGCAAGTAGAGCTATAATTAGACCTTGGAGTTTGCTTCCAAGAAAAGTAGGATATAGATACAGTGTGTTTACAGCTCCAATAAGAAAGGCTACCCCTATACTTATTAGATTTAAAAAAGATTGCCTAACGACTATACCCATCTATTTTCCTTGTAAAGCATGAATGCTATTAAACTAAAGGTAATTATAATTGTAATTATTCTGATGTTAATTCCAGTTTTTACAATTTTAGGTGAAAAGTTGAATTCTATTGTATGTGTTCCTTTTGGAAGTAACATACCCCTTAATAGATAGTTTATGTCAAAGTAATTTGATTTCTCACCATCTATATAAACCTCCCACCCTGAAGGATAATAAATCTCAGAGAAAACAATTAACTGCTCAGATAAAGAATTATAATTATAAATAAGATTAGAAGATGAATTTTTAATTTTTTCAATTTTAATTAAATCTTCTGAATTAAAAGATTTAGGTAAATCTTTAGGAATTGTATTATCAAGACCAAGCGCTACTTTGCTTATGTCTGTGTCTTTTAATTTACTTAATAACTCATCAGGATTATTAAGAACTATTAATGAGTCAACTGACCATGCATTTCCTAGGGCATCTGGATTTTCATATAACAGATCTTGGTTCTGTTCATCTTTTCCAATTAAATATTTAACATTTAGTGAGTTAAATAACTTTTCATTATCATGAAAATTTAGATAATCATAATACTCTTGAAATCGTCTAAGCTTAGCTGCATGATATCCATTTAAAGCATTATGGAAGTAAGCAGAACTAGCATTAGATAATCCAGTAGATAAATTAAAAACTCTATAATCAAGAGTATCTGTGAGTATTTCGTTATCAATTTCCGTTAGTTGATATGTATTTATGGATTTATCAATAAATAACTCCTTATCTATATATCTATTATTTACTGTAAATAGGTCAATAAATACAATGATAGAAACAATAATAAAGGTAAAGTTTCTTCCAATTAATCTTGAAAATCTAAGAGTTAGGAATATTGTCCCAGCTATAAATAATGCACGTAGAATATCTTTATTGAATATGTTTTTTCTTTCTTCTACGATTTGATTAAATATTTCCTGACCATACCCATTTGAATAATAATCATCGTATAGTCCAACAAATGAAAAAGATCCACTAATAACCAGAAGTAAGATCAAAGGAACTGAAAAGATTGCAAAAGATCTTTTTATATTTTTTAATTCTGAGTCAGCCAAGAATTTATTAAGCCCTATAACTGAAAGTAAAGGAACTGCAAACTCTAGAATTACTTGAATTGACGATACAGCCCTAAATTTATTATAGAAAGGAATATAATCAATAAAGAAGTTTGTTAGTAATGGAAAGTTTTTTCCCCATGATAATAATAATGACAATACAAAAGAGATTAGTAACCACCATTTAAATGGACCTTTAACTACAAACAATGATAAAATAAAAAGAAAAACAACAGATGCACCTATATATGCAGGAGCCTCTAGAATTGGTTGGCTCCCCCAATAAGTTGGTACTGACTTAATAAATGAGTCAGCTTGAGGTTTAGGTACATTATTATCTATTAAAAACTCATAGAGATCAGAATCTTCTCCAACATCTTCTGAAGATGCTCCTCCTTGAACTCTAGGAGCTATGAGATTTAAGCTTTCAAAAACTCCATAACTATATTGAGTTATGTAGTCATAATCAAGTCCTGTAGAGATTTGCTTTTCAGTTCCATCAGGATTTAATTTCAACTCACTTTGAGATCTTGTTGAATATTTAGAATAATCATAAGTAGATAGAATATTAGGTGCATTTAATCCTAATGATAAAATCCCAGCAAGTATAAATACCCCCATATACTTTAGGAAGTCCTTTACATCATTATTTCTATATGAATCAATCAGGTATACTATAAAATATATTCCCAGT
>SGZE01000036.1 GCA_004214015.1 Flavobacteriales bacterium
CTCCATCTAAAGCTGGAATAGGGAGAACATTCATAAAAGCTAAGATAATTGATAATAGTGCTGTCGATAGCCAGAAGCCTTTCCAGTCCCACTGTGCAGGAAAAATGTTACCTATTGTTCCAAATCCTCCAAGTTGTTGAGCACCTTTTTTAGTAAATACAAAAGAAAACTGAGCTACATAATCATACAGAGTCCAATATCCATAATTATATCCTTGCTTTACACTATCAACAAAACCAACTTTTTTATTAATAGTTTCAATTCCTGTATTTTTTTTCCAAACCCCAATTGTCCCATCATCATTTCTGTCAATTGAAATATTATAATTAGAACCACCTCTTTCAATTGTAATATCTATAATGTCGTCTGAATTATTATTTATCCATTTTGTAAAAGAAGTCCAATCATATATGCTTTCATTGTTTATTGAAACAATTCTATCACCACTTTGTATTCCTGCAATAAGAGCAGGTGATTCATTTGAAACAGAATCAACAATAGCACTATAAAGAGGAGTAAAACTATTCATTTGACCACTTTGAAAAATTTCATTCCCTATATTTTCTGGAATATTAATTTCTGAAATTGAGCCGTCTAATTTTTCAACTTTAATCTTTTCAATAGGTCTTAGTAATAACATTTTATTAATGTCTAAAACATACTCAAGTTCTTTGCCATCTACATCTATTATTTTATCTCCTTTTTCAAAACCAATATCTTGAATTAATGCAGATGGTTCAAGTCCAAGTGGAATATTCTCTTGAGGTAAAGTTTCTTTTCCCCAAACAAACAAGACCATCATGTATATAAAAAATCCAAGAAATAAATTAACAGTTACACCTCCCAACATTATTATTAGTCTTTGCCAAGCAGGTTTAGATCTAAATTCCCACGGTTGAGGTGGTTTTTGCATTTGTTCTTTATCAAAACTTTCATCAATCATTCCAGATATTTTAACATAACCTCCAAGAGGTAGCCAACCAATACCATAAACAGTTTCACCTATTTTCTTTTTGAACAAAGAATACTTAACATCAAAAAACAAATAAAATTTTTCAACTCTTGTTCCAAATAACTTAGCTGGAATAAAATGTCCAAGTTCATGAAGTACAATTAAAATTGAAAGTGATAATAATAACTGAAATGCTTTTATAAAAAACTCTGGAGACATAACTTAATTTTAGCTGCAAATTTAATATTTTTTTAATTCCTTGAATTATCTTTACTGCAAGCATTTAAAAAAATATATGTTAAAAAAATACAGACTTTTTGCTGCAATTATGATTTCAATATCTACTGCTGCAGTCTTAATGTTTTATTATGTATTAACTCCTGAAAAAAAATTACCTATATATCAACCAAGTATGGTAAAGTTTCAACTTGTTGATAGTACAGTTCAACATATTAAAAGATTTCATAAGATTGCAGATTATGAATTGATTAATCAGAACAATCAAATTGTCACAAATAAAACTTATGACGGAAAAATATATATAGCTGATTTTTTCTTTACTACTTGTCCTGGAATTTGTCCAATAATGACAGATAATATGATTAAACTTCAAGAAGAATTTATTAATGACAACCAGGTTCTACTTCTATCTCATACTGTAACTCCTGAAATTGATTCAGTTAGTGTCCTAAAGAAATATTCAATGGAAAAGGGAGTGGTAGATTCTAAATGGAATATGGTTACTGGTGATAAAAGTCAGATATATAATCTAGCTAGAAAGTCATATTTGGTAGCTGAAGATATAGAAAGTTCAAATTTATATGATATGATTCACACTGAAAATTTTGTATTAGTAGATTCAAGAAGAAGAATAAGAGGATTCTATGATGGTACTGATTCTGAATCAATGAATCAATTAATAGAAGATGTATATATTTTAAAAAAAGAATTTTAAATTATTCCATTAAATTTGTAACCCTTACAACTAAAACATTGATAAGTTTAGATAAATTAAAAAAAGGAGATAGAGCAGTTATAAAGGATTTGATAACAGAAGGAATACCTTTAACTCTTTTGGAAATGGGTTGTCTTCCTGGAAACGAAGTAACTATCTTGGGTTTAGCTTCAAGAAAGGGGCCAATATATCTTAAAATTGATGAATCACATATGTCTATTGATTTTGTTACAGCAAGTCAAGTTTTAGTAGAATTAAAAAAGTAAAATGGTTAAGACAATTTCAGTTGCACTGCTAGGCAATCCTAATACGGGTAAGTCTTCTGTATTTAATACTTTAACGGGGTTAAAACAAACAATTGGAAATTATCCAGGAGTTACTGTAGAAAAAAAGATTGGAAGTTTTGGAGTTGATAGAACAACAAATGTTCAGTTAATTGATTTACCAGGGACCTATGGTCTTAACACTCAATCTATTGATCAAAGCATAGTATTTGATCTCTTATTAAATAAAAATAATAAGGATTTTCCAGATGTAGTTGTTGTAGTTGCAGATGTAGAAAATCTAAAAAGAAATTTGCTATTATTTAGTCAAATTAAAGACTTAGAAATACCAACTATTCTGGCAATAAATATGTCTGATCAGTTAAAGTCTAAGGGGATTGAAATAAATGTAGATAAATTAGAGAAAGAATTAGATACTAAGGTTGTGCTATTAAGTGCAAGAAAAAATCAAGGATTTGAAATATTAAAATCTGAAATAAAAAACTACAGGAATCTTTCAGAAAAACCAGCTTTTGATATAAATGAAATTGACCCAGAGTATTTTACTAATCTTCAAAAAACTTTTCCAGGGCAATCAGTATATAAGTTATGGTTATTAATTACACAGGATATAAATTTCTCAAAACTTGAAAGAAATAAAATTGATGATAAAGGTAGGTTTAAAACACAAACTGAATCATATCTTAAAAAACTTCAACAAAGAGAAACTATTAAGCGATATCAGATTATTAATAATCTATTAAAAGAAACTTATGTTAAGGATGTTAAAAAGGCAACTGGATTAAGAAGTTTGATTGATAGAGTTCTTTTACATAGTTTATGGGGATACCTTATTTTCTTTTCAATTTTACTGCTAATATTTCAAGTAATTTTTGACTGGAGTAGTATACCTATGGACTTTATTGACAGCACTTTTGTTTCATTAAGTCAATCAGTAAAATCTGGTCTTCCGCAGGGAGTTTTTACATCTCTTTTAGCTGAGGGAGTAATTCCAGGTTTAGCAGGAATTTTAATTTTTGTTCCACAGATTGCATTATTGTTTTTCTTTATTTCAATTCTAGAAGAAACAGGATATATGAGTAGAGTAGTTTTTCTAATGGACAGAACACTTAAAAAATTTGGTCTAGGAGGTAAAAGTTTAATTCCGCTAGTATCTGGAGTAGCATGTGCTATTCCAGCTGTTATGGCTACAAGAAACATAGAGAATTGGAAAGATAGACTTATTACAATCTTAGTAATTCCTTTTATGACATGTTCAGCTAGACTTCCAGTTTATTTAATATTGATTTCTTTAGTTATTCCAGCTGATAAAATTTTTGGAGTTAATTATCAAAGTTTAACTCTAATGGGTCTATATATTCTAGGTTTTTTACTAGCAATTATTTCATCTACCATATTAAAAACTATAATAAAGAGAGACTCAAAAAGCTACTTAGTTCTTGAGATGCCTGAGTATAAATTACCTCTGCCAAAGAATATTTTTTTAAATGTTTGGACTAAAACAAAATCTTTTATAGTTGAGGCAGGTAAAATAATATTTGCAATATCTATCTTGTTGTGGATAATGGCTTCTTATGGTCCAGGAGATGAATTTAAAAATGCTGATACAATTGTTGCAGCACAATATGAAAATATTGAAATTTCTAAAGAAGATCTTGAACTAAGTATAGATGCTTATAGGTTAGAACATTCTTACATTGGACTAGTAGGTAAATCAATTGAGCCAGCAATTGCTCCACTTGGATATGACTGGAAGATTGGTATTGCTCTTGTTACATCTTTTGCAGCGAGAGAAGTTTTTGTTGGAACTTTGTCTACAATATATAGTGTAGGGTCTGAAAATCAAGATACTATTAAGACAAGAATGTCTCAGGAAACAGATTCTAATGGAAATAAGATTTTTAATTTCCCAACCGGTGTGTCATTAATGATATTTTATGCATTTGCTATGCAGTGTATGAGTACATTGGCTATTGTAAAGAAAGAAACTAATACATGGAAGTGGCCTTTAATTCAGTTGATTTTTATGACAATATTAGCTTACTTTGCATCATTATTTGTGTTTCAAATTTTAAGTTAATGGAAGAAATTCAAGGAATATTATTAATTCTGGCAGGGCTATTTTCCCTTTGGTTTCTTTATGGAAAATTTATAAAAAAAGATAAAGCTTCAGATTCTAATTGTGGTAAAGACTGCGGATGCTAACTATTCATTATATCCTCAATTTCATCTGCTATAATAGGAATATTAGACATTAAATTTAGAGGCTCTCCCTTGCTTTGAATAACTACATCATCTTCAAGTCTAATTCCAAAACCTTCTTTAGGTATATAAATTCCAGGTTCAACTGTAAACACCATATTCTCTTGAAACGGATCTTCAAGTAAACCATAATCATGAGTATCAAGTCCTAAGTGATGTGAAGTTCCATGCATAAAATATTTTTTATAAGCTGGATTGTTTTTAGTTTCATTCTTAATATCATTCTTATCAATTAGTCCAATTTTAAAAAGCTCTTGAGTCATAATTTCACCTACTTGTTCATGAAATTTTCTCCAATTATTCCCTATTGTTAATAGTTTTGTAGCTTCATTCTTTACTCTTAAAACGGAATTATATACCTCTTTTTGTCTTTTCGAAAAACGACCTGAAACAGGAATAGTTCTAGTCATATCACTAGAATAATTTCCATATTCAGCACCAACATCCATTAAAATTAAATCTCCATCTTTACATTGCTTGTTATTCTTTATATAGTGAAGTACATTGTTGTCAATTCCACTTGCTATTATTGGGGTGTATGCAAAACCTTTCGAAGAATTATTTATGAATTCATGAATAAATTCAGCTTCAATTTGATATTCCCAAACATCAGGTTTTACAAATTTTAAAACTCTATCAAACCCTTTTTTGGTTATTTGACAAGCTTTTTTTATTTGATCGATCTCATTTAAATGTTTTATAGATCTTAATCTCTGAAGTATAGGATTGCTTTTTGCTACTTTGTGAGCAGGATATTTTTTTAATAACCAATTAATGAATCTGTCTTCTCTTGTTTCAACTGGAGAATTAGCTCTGTAGTGTTCATTTTTATTTATATAAAACGTATCGACTTTATTTGAGATTGAGTGAAGTATATTTTTAAAATCTTCAACAAAATGAACATTTTCTACTCCAGATAACTTAGTGGCGAGATCTTTGCTTAGTTTTTCACCTTCCCAAATTTTAGTGTGCTCATCAGATTTTCTAATAAATAAATTTTCCCTTGTTTTATTATCTTTTGAAGAAGGATATAATATTAAAATTGTTTCTTCTTGGTCAATTCCGGTTAAATGAAATATATCCCTATGTTGTTCAAAGGGTAGTTCTGTATCAGCACTTACAGGATATACATCATTTGAATTAAAAATAGCCATGGAGTTCCCCTTCATTTGATTCATAAAATTCAAACGATTTCTTTTATAAATTGAGTTATTTAGAGGTTTATATTTCATTTATTTCTTATCAAATATCTTGAAAATTAATATAATGTTCATAATTTAAGTAAAAATTGGTATTATGAAGAACTATAAAATAATTTTCTTACTGCTTCTAGCTTCAACCATGAGCTTTGCTCAGCCTCAACCTTCAGATTCGTTTAAAATAATTGATGCATATCAGCAAAAAGAAGAATTAACTAACTCATCTAGAGTTAAAAATATTCATTTTAGAAACATAGGTCCTACTATAATGAGTGGACGTGTAGTTGCTCTTGAAGTAAATCCAAAGGATCCAACTAAATTTTATG
>SGZE01000004.1 GCA_004214015.1 Flavobacteriales bacterium
ATGGAGATCTAAACACATCTATTATTAAAACACACCTTGGAAGAACTATTATGGTACAATGGGATGAAACCAGTCCAAGACCTTATACAAGATTAAATCTAATTCAAGGAACTAAAGGTATACTTGCGGGAGGACCAACTAGAGCAGCTTTTGATGATGGATTTGAGAATTTTACAGCAGATGCTCATCAATGGATAAAGGATGATGGAATTAAAAGGTTATATGAAAAATATGATCATCCTCTTTATAAAAGATTAAATAATAAAACTAAAGATTCAGGTCATGGGGGAATGGATGGAATTATGATGTATAGAATAGTTGAATGCCTTCAAAACGGAACTCCGTTAGATCAAAATTTATATGAGGGATGTGCTTGGAGTGCATTAATAGAACTTACCTCAAATTCTGTTAATAATAATGGCGAGCCTCAAGAATTTCCTGATTTTACAAGAGGAAACTGGGTTAACACTAAACCTTTTGATATTATCTCTTAATGATAGATAAAATTGTTTCACGAGCTCCTGCTAGAGTCTGTTTATTTGGTGATCATCAAGATTATCTTAGTCTACCAATAATAGCAACAACGATAGATAGAACTATCGAAGTCAGTGCAATAAGAAATAACTCTAGATATTTTAAGATATTTAAAAAGGATCTAGGAGAGCAGGATGATATAAATATAGATAATGAAATAAATCCAAATGAAACAGACTTCTTAAAGATTGCAATTCGAGTTCTTAGAGATTACAATTGTATTCCTGACAAAGGTTACGACATTATAATATCTAGTAATATTCCAATTAACTCAGGTCTTTCGAGTTCTTCAGCTCTAATAATAGCTTGGATAAATTTTCTTTTGAATACCTTTTCAACTCATAAAGTAAGTGCAGAGTTACTTGCAGAGATTTCTTATCGAGTAGAAGTTATTGAAATAGGTAATTCAGGTGGAAAGATGGATCAATACACAATCTCATTTGGAAAAACTATTTTTTTAGATACATTAAAAGATAAAGTCAACCCATATGATCATGATCTTTGTGATATGATAATTGGAGTTTCAAATCAACAAAAAGATACTGAAGGACTATTAAAAAAATTAAAAACTAATGCTTTAATTTCAATTGATTTAGTGAAGAAAAAGTTTCCAAAATTTGATATATACAACCCTTTGAGTTATGATTTAGAAAAATTTTTAATAGAGTTAGATGAAGAGCTTAGACCTTATTTTAGAGCTGCTATCGGTAATTACATGATAACCTTAAATGCTCAAAATGAATTTAATAAGTCATTTTTAAACATTGAAAAAATTTCGAAATTAATGAGTGAACATCATAGTTTTTTAAAAAATGATTTAAAAATTACCACACCTGAAATTGATCTTATGATTGATATAGCAGATAAAAATGGATCATTAGCTTCTAAAATTGTTGGTTCTGGAGGAGGTGGATCAATAGTTTGTTTATCTAATAATAAAGAAACTTCAGCTAAAATATTAAATAAGTTTAATGAAATTGGAGTTAAGGAAGCTTTTATTGCAAAAAGAGGATCTGGTCCTAAAATCATAATAAATGAATAGTATTCCATTGATAATAATGGCTGCAGGAGTTTCATCAAGAATGAAAAAATCTTCTATTACAAAGAATATGACCAAGAAGCAGATCAATCAGTCTAATTCAAGAGTAAAAGGTTATATTCAAGTTGCTGAGGGTAAGGAGCCCCTTATATTTTATCTTATAAAAAACTCAATAAATGCTGGTGTTAAAGAGTTTTATATCATTGTTTCTAAAAATTCTCAAGAATTTCAAGAATATCTCAAATCTTTAGAAAACAGATTAGAGATATCTATAAATTTTGCAATTCAAGACTTTTATGGGAATTCAAAACCATTAGGTACATCAGATGCAATTTTCCAGACTATGAATCAGTATGATGAGTTAATCAAAACTAGATTTTTAGTTTGTAATTGTGATAATTTATATTCAGTAAATGCCATTAAAACTCTATTGGGTGAATCTAATTATAATTCAATGATAGCATATGATTTTGAATATTTAGAATTTTCAAATGAAAGATTGTCTTCTTTTTCATTATTAAATATTGAAAATAATTTTCTTTCTGAAATCATTGAAAAACCTGATATAGAATTTATTAGAAATCATTCTAAAAAAAAATATGTGAGTATGAATATTTTTTCTTTTAAAGGAAGTGAAATATATAAGTACCTAAGAGACTGTCCAATAAACACCATAAGAGGAGAGAAAGAAATTGTGACTGCTATTCAAAACATGATATTAGAAAATAAAAAATCAGTAATTGCTTTTCCACTTTGCGAACATGTACCTGATTTGACATATAAGGATGATTTAGAAAAAATCAGTAAATTTTTAGATTAAAATTAACTTTCAAAACTATTCCTAAAATTCTCTTAGTCTTATATTTGTTATGTAATATTAAGTTTATGAAAAAATATTTTTTATCATTTTTAGTCTTTTCTTTATCCTGTGATATTTCTTCATCTAAACCAATAAATAATCCTGATCCAGTATTTTCAGTAGATAATCAAGATTATGAAAATATGAGTAAGGCATATTTTGCATCTGGCTGTTTTTGGTGTGTCGAAACTATTTATGAAAGTTTAGATGGTGTAAAAGAAGTTTATTCTGGTTATGCAGGTGGTTCAACTATAAATCCTAATTATTATCAAGTTATGTCTGGTAAAACTGGCCATGCAGAAGCTATTGAAATTATATATGATAGCAATAAAGTTTCATTTGACACTCTTTTAAAAGTATTCTTCGACTCTCACAACCCTACAACTCCGAATAGGCAAGGTCCAGACTATGGTACTCAGTATAGATCAATTGCTTTTTACAATAATGAAGATGAAAAAAATAAAATTAAAAACTATATTAATTTCCTATCAACAAGTTCAATCTTTGGAAAGAATATCATAACAGAAATAAAAGAAATAGATAAATTTTATTATGCAGAGGAATATCATCAAGACTATGAAAAGAAAAACCCTAATAATCCATATGTCCAAAATGTATCAATACCTAGATTTAATAAATTCAAGCAAAAAGCTTCTAACTATATCAAAGTGAAAGATGATCACTAGATTTATTTTTATCTTTTTTATTTTACTTATTTTTTCTTGTTCAAAACAAGCTGACCTTTCAGGTAGAGAATTATGGGAATCACTTAATTTATCCTCATATTCAATGACCCAGCAAATATCTTGTTACTGTTTCCCAGAAGAGTTTATTTCTCCTAAGTCTATAATTGTTGAAAACAATCAAATTAAATTAATTAATGGATTTAGTCCAGATAAAACAATAGGTTATGAATCATTTTATACAATTGATCAGATTTTTGAATTTATAGATTCAAAACTTGATGATGACCCCGAATTTTACGATATTGATTACAGTAGTGATTATGGGTACCCAAACTATCTTTTTTTTGACATGTCAAGTATGATTGCAGATGAAGAAATTAGTTATCATATAAAAGACTTAAAACCATTAAAATGAATTATAAGGTAAGAATCCAAAAAAATAAAGATTTTCAAATTTTAGAAAATAATATGCCTATTGTAAAGGGTTCAAAACCTAAGTGGTACTCTAGTGAGATATTATTTTTCCTTAATAATAGAACTTTTCAAATTAAAAAGAAAAGTTTTTGGAAAAGTGTACACGAGATAACTGCTAGTGGTAAAAAAGTTGGAGATATATTTATTAGAGGATTCAAAAAACCATTAGGAAATTTTATTCAGATTTATGAAAATAATTCCTTTAAAGATGAGTTTTCTATGACTAGTACTTCAAAGAGTATATGGAGCTCAGAGAAAACTTATTCTTTATTTAACAAGGATAATGAAATTTTAAAAATTAATTATTCATGGAAAAAACATTCATGGATAAAGTATACTGAGGAGATTTCAGTTGATAGTTTTAATACTCAAGGAGACTCACCCGAGTTAATTGTTTATTCTCTATTTTTGATGAGGTTAATTCAGCAACAAGAAGCTGCAGCTAACAGTGGAGGAGGTGCTATGATTTATGGTTAGGACTAACGATACATATAGGAAAAAACATATAATATCTAACTTAGATAATTTTAAAAAATATAATCTAGGTTATCATACAGTTATTTTAATTTTTCTTTTTTTAGTCTCTTGTTCTAATATTCTATTTAATCATGATGATGCTATGTCAATGCTTACAACAAAACAGTTAGTTATTGATAGATTTGGAGAACCTACTGAAATTACAGAGACAAATGATTATGATGAATATTATTATGATTTTGGTGTTTTTGAAGAGAGAGTTAACTATTTTGACCCTCAAATATCACTTGTTACAGCTCAACCAAAAGTAAGTAAAATTGAGAATGAATTTGAACCTCAATTTAGAATTAATGTTTCATCAAAATATATTAAGTTTCATTTAATAGGAGAAAAAGTAATTTATTGGGAGAGTCAAAATGTTAAGTTTCCAGTCAAAAAAAAATAATTGTTACATTATAGTTTCCATTATTCTTAATTTTCATCTTATTTCTTAATTAAAGTACTCTCGAATTTTTTAATTTTATTAGTAAAGATATATTTAATGCCAATTCAAAAATTTTCAAAAGAAAAACAAGCTACAGGTAACTTTAATTATGGGGAAATATTAGAGAATAAACCTATTGGCTTTCCTCAAGATGGGGGTGAATTAAAACCTTACTCAAATCTGTTTTATTGGGCACATGCCTGGGCTCCAGACAAAGATAGTACTATTGGTCTGCACCCTCATAGAGGGTTTGAAATATGCAGCTTTGTTCTCAGAGGAGAAATTGAACATTATGATACTTTACTTGATAAATGGATTACTTTAAGTGAAGGAGATGTTCAGGTTATTAAAGCTGGAAAAGGTATCTCACATTCCGAAAAATTAAAATCTGGTTCAGAAATTTTTCAAATTTGGTTTGATCCTAATATTCAAGAATCTTTATACATTAATGCTAGTTATAATGATTTTAAGTCTAAAGAATTCCTTTTGGAATCTTATGCTGGAGTTGAAAAAACAACTATTTCTAATGAAATGAATCAGATTGACTTAGACTCTGATGGGATTCAAATATTTCAATACAGTTTTAAAGATGGAATACATGACCATTCAATAAATGATCTTTTTTATCATTCTATATTTATTTTGTCAGGAACCTTAAATATAGAAGATCAAGTATTCTCTAAAGGAGATTTTATTATAATTGATAGTGAAAAAAAAATACAGTTATCCGCAAAGAATAACTGTAAAATTTTTGAAATAATTTCACCTATTAAACCTCCGTATAAAACATACGCAGAAGTTCATAATGTTAATTAACTATTACAAGCTTTAGGTTTCTTTCCTTGAACATTTCAAATAGTTCTTCAACAGACTCCTCAGATTGCATTGAAACTCTTATAAAACCTTCACCAAAGCTTAGGTATGCAGATGTGCTGTTGTCTGAATTAAGAAATACTTGAGGTAATTGACTCCATCTACTTGGACTTCCATCATCATATGTTCTTTCAATGTAAGCATTTATGGATCCATTTTCGTAGACCTCTTGAGTTATTTGAGATACCTCTATTTCAAAGTTAGCATATTGCATATCTTCTGATATAGTATCTGGCTCTGAAGGAACTTTTAGAGTAATTACTTCGTTAGTTGAGCCATTTTCAATTACATCAGATGAACCATTAATAGTACAACCGATGATAATTAAGGATAATGATAGTATGTAAAAAAAGTTTTTCATAATAGTTTAAGTTAGATTTATAAATTAAGAAAGCCTGACTCACAAGTGAATCAGGCTTTCTAATTCTTTTAACACGATTGGAGTTTTCCAAATAGCAAATAATTTGTTTGCTTTTTAATGTTTAAAGATTTTACAATTTATATTTAAACTCGCGCTTAAAATTGGAAGTTAATTTTTCTTCCGTTTCTAATTGTTTTATAAAAGTATAAATCTATTTTACAAAAACAAATTTAAACTTTAAATTGTTAATAACTTTTAGTAATACATTGATATTCAGTGTATTAAAAAAAACCTAGCAATTACAACATGTACAATTACATGATTTTGTGCATTCACAACTCTTACAATTACAATCCATATTTATAATTTTATTTAAGTTAAAGAAATTAATCGAAAACAACATCCTTATAATAATTTTCTAGAGCTTTTTTATATGCAACAACAAACTGATAAAACCTATATTCTTTTAGGTTACCATATCGGTTAAATTCATTATAAGTTTCAAATTGATATTTTTTTAATCTTGTATCAAGTATACTTTGAATCTTTTTGACCCTTTTAAAAACTAGTTTTCGAGTTGAATTATTGTGTAAATCAGATTGATATTTATTGATTATAATCTTTATTTCCTTGGGAGTTAGTTCCGTATGTTTTTTTGGATTACTCCAATTTAATTTATACTCACTATATAGCCATTTATATTCTTTATACAAACCATTTAAGAAACAGGCCAGAAATATATTCATTAAGGACTAAATTATAAATTATATACATATTTTTGCATTATCTCGGGCAATTAGTTCAACTGAATAGAACAGAAGATTACGGCTCTTCAGATGGGGGTTTGAGTCCTCCATTGCCCTCAAATATTTTATTTTGGACTTTTTAGGAATTTTATTTGGAATAATTTTACTCTCACATGGGGGAGATTTGCTGACTAAGTCTTCAGTAGATATCTCTCTGAAATTTTCTGTACCAAAAATTATCATTGGTATGACTATAGTTTCCTTTGCAACATCTGCTCCTGAATTAATAGTTAGTTTAAATGCTACACTTGATGGATTCTCAAACTTTGCAATAGGTAATGTTTTAGGATCTAATATTGCTAATATTGGATTAGTTCTTGGAATCATAACAATTATTTATCCAATATCTCTAAAACAAAGATTTTACACTTCTGACTTCCCTTTGCTTTTAATTTCGACTTGTATTTTTTACTTCATAATATTTACAGGTAATCAAATTTCAAGACCTGAAGGGTTTGTATTGATATTCTCAATCACTGCTATTTTACTCTATCTGTTTATTTATCAAAAGAAAAGCATATCTGAATTTTCTGATAATTTTGACAGAAGTAAAATATCAATTTCCAAATCATTTCTACATATAATATTTAGTGGGTTTTTATTATGGTTAGGATCGGAGACATTAATAAAATCAGCTATTTCAGTAGCAACACAATTTGAAATTTCTCAAAGGGTAATTAGCATCACTATGGTTGCTATTGGAACAAGTATACCAGAACTGGCTGCTTCGGTAGTAGCATCATTAAAAAAACAAAATGACTTATCGATTGGTAATCTAATTGGATCTAATATTTTTAATCTTTTGGTGGTTATTGGGATTACTTCTTCTATTTCTCCGATGTATGGAATCGAAAATAGTACCATATATAATGATATGTTGTGGGTTGTACTTTTCTCAGTAATTATTTTACCCCTAGCTTTAGTTGGAAGGAAAAGTGTATTGACAAGAAAAAAAGGGATTATGCTATTAGCTTTATACCTAATATTCATAATCCCTTTGTTAAGTTAATCTAAATTAAGCGCTTTTAACTGTTTTAACAATTCTAGCTGCTACTTTATAAGGGTCTGCGTTTGATGCAGGTCTACGATCCTCTAACCAACCTTTCCATCCACTTTCTACTGTTCCTATTGGAATTCTAATTGAAGCTCCTCTATCTGAAATTCCAAAACTAAATTCATGAATTGACTGAGTTTCATGTAAACCAGTTAATCTTTGGTCGTTAAACTCCCCGTATACTTCAATGTGTTCCTTAGTCACAGGTCTGAAAGCTTCACATATTTTTTCATAGGTAGCTTTATCACCACATGTTCTTAATGTATTATTTGAAAAGTTTGCATGCATACCAGAACCATTCCAGTCTCCTTTAATTGGTTTTGGATGATACTCTATATAATAACCATAATCCTCCGTAAGTCTATCTAACAGATATCTTGCTACCCAAACTTGGTCACCAGCATTTTTTGCTCCTTTAGCAAAAATTTGAAACTCCCATTGACCAGATGCAACTTCTTGGTTTATCCCCTCAAAATTTAATCCAGCTTCAAGGCACAAATCAGAGTGAATTTCAACTAACTCTCTTCCATGTGTATTTTTACCTCCGACTGAACAATAATACATACCTTGAGGACCAGGATAACCTCCCATTGGAAATCCAAGTGGTAATTGAGTCTCTGAGTCCATTATGAAATACTCTTGTTCAAAACCAAACCAAAAATCATTATCATCATCGTCAATAGTTGATCTTGAATTTGAAACATGTGAAGTCCCATCAGGATTTAATACTTCAGTCATAACCAAAAAGCCATTTTCTCTTGTTGGATCAGGATAAATAGACACAGGTTTTAAAATACAATCAGAAGAATTTCCTTCTGCTTGTTGAGTAGAAGAACCGTCGAAACTCCATTCTGGACAATCTTCGATTTTACCACTAAAATCACTTACAACTTTGGTTTTACTTCTCATATTAGCAGTTGGTGTGTAACCATCAAGCCATATATATTCTAATTTTGATTTGCTCATTTTGTTTTTTATTTATTAATTCACTTAAATATAATTTATCTATAAAATATTATTTTATCAGAAAGGTGTTTTTAATTCACTTTTGTTAATCTGACACTTAAAGCTATTTTAATTGTCAATTTTATATAAAATGAGTTAAATAAATGACAATTTTTCAATGACTTTAAATTTATTATTTAATAATTCTAAATTAATTTAAAATGAAAATTTTGGCCTTGTTGACAATTGAATTTTATTAAAAACTTATTAAGATTTTTTTTTGATAACTTTACGCTGAAAAATGTCAAATAGATATAAACTAAGAGGAGTTTCTTCAGATAAAGAAGATGTTCATGAAGCTATTAAGAATCAAGATAAAGGTTTGTATCCTAAAGCTTTTTGTAAAATTCTTCCTGATTTAATTTCAGAATCTAAAGATCATGCATTAGTTATACATTCTGATGGAGCAGGAACTAAGTCCTCCCTAGCATATATTTATTGGAAAGAAACAGGCGATTTGTCCGTATGGAAAGGAATTGCTCAAGATTCAATTGTAATGAATCTTGACGATGTTGCATGTATAGGTGCTATTGATAATATTGTTCTCTCTTCAACAATTGGTAGAAATAAAAACAAAATACCAGGTCAGGTCATCTCTAAAATTATCTCAGGTACTAATGAAATACTTTCTTATTATAGAGACCTAGGTATTAATATTCATAGTGGAGGTGGAGAGACTGCTGATGTCGGTGATTTAGTTAGAACTATAATTGTAGATTCTTGCCTGACAGTTAGAATTAAAAAAGATCAAATAATAGATAATGCTAATATAAAACCTGGAAATGTCATAATCGGACTTTCTTCAACTGGACTTTCTTTATATGACAAAGAATATAATTCAGGTATTGGAAGTAATGGATTAACATCTGCTAGACATGATGTATTATCAAAATATTTAAAGAATTTGTATCCTGAATCTTTTGACCCTGAGGTTCCAAATGAATTGACTTATTGTGGTTCAAAAAAATTGACTGACACACTTGATGGTCTGGATCTTGATATAGGAAGAATGCTTCTTTCTCCTACTAGATCTTATGCACCACTTTTAAAAATGATTTTTGATAATGTAGGTAGAAATAAAATAAATGGAATAATTCATTGCACTGGCGGTGGACAAACAAAAGTTCTTCATTTTATTGACAACCTTCATGTTATAAAAGATAACCTTTTTGAAATTCCTCCAATTTTTAAACTAATTCAGAATGAATCTGGTACAGATTCAAAAGAGATGTACAAAGTATTTAATATGGGTCATAGAATGGAAATTTATACTGACTCTGTTAACGCATCTGAAATAATAAAAATATCAGAATCAGTTGGTATTGATGCTAAAATTATAGGCAAAGTAGTTAAATCAGATTATAAGAAATTAACTATTCAATCAGAATTAGGTAATTTTGAATATTAGACATTTAAAATATGCTTTTAGAAAAAATTGAAATAGTTGAAAAAAGATATGATGAGATATATCAAATGATTAGTAATCCTGATATTATTGCTGATCAAAAGAAATATATTCAATTAAATAAGGAGTTAAAAGAACTTAGTAAGCTTGTAGAAACAGGTAAACTTTATAAGAATGCTGTAAGTCAAAAATTAGAGGCTGAAGAATATTTAAATTCATCTGATGATGAAGATATGACTGCCATGGCTAAGGAACAACTAGATTTATCTAAAGAAGCTATTAATAATCTTGAAGAAGAAATAAAAATTTTATTAATTCCTAAAGATCCGGAAGACTCTAAAAATGTTGTTGTTGAAATTAGAGCAGGTACTGGTGGTGATGAGGCTAGTATTTTTGCAGGAGATTTATATAGAATGTATACAAAGTTTGCTCAAGATAGAAAATGGAAAATTAGTGTTGTTGATACTAGTGAGGGAAATGATGGTGGATTTAAAGAGGTCATTTTTGAAATATCTGGACAAGATGTTTACGGTGTTCTTAAATATGAATCAGGTGTTCATAGAGTTCAAAGAGTCCCTCAAACAGAGACTCAAGGAAGAGTGCATACTTCTGCAGCAACTGTTATGGTTCTTCCAGAAGCTGAAGAATTTGATGTTGAGATTAATATGAGCGAGGTTAGAGTTGATTATTTTTGTTCTTCTGGACCTGGAGGTCAATCAGTAAATACTACACTTTCTGCTGTAAGATTAACCCATGAACCTACAGGTGTCGTTGCTCAATGTCAGGATCAAAAATCTCAACATAAAAATAAAGAAAAAGCGTTAAAGGTATTAAGATCAAGAGTATATGAAATTGAATTAAACAAAAGGATGGAGGATGATTCTAAAAAAAGAAATGAACTTGTGAAATCGGGTGATAGATCTGCTAAAATTAGAACATATAATTACCCACAAGGAAGGGTTACTGATCATAGAATAGGACTTTCATTATATGACTTACCAAAAATATTAGACGGTGATGTATCTAAACTAATTGATGAAATTCAACTTTATATTAATACTGAAAGACTTAAAGAAGCAGGTGAAGCGTAATGTTAAATAATAAAATTAATAGTCAAATAAATAAAAAAAAGTCTTTTCTGTGTATAGGCTTAGATATTGATATTAACAAAATACCAAAATCATTACTTGAATATGATGATCCTATATTTGAATTTGCAAAACAAATCATAGATTCTACAAATAAATATGCAATTGCATATAAGCCTAATATTGCTTTCTTTGAGGCTCATGGTGTTGATGGTTTTAGATCTCTTGAAAAGATTTCTAAATATTTAAAAGATAACTATCCGGATATATTTACAATAGCAGACGCAAAAAGAGGGGATATAGGAAATACATCTAAAATGTATGCTAGTGCGTTTTTAAAAGATTTAGATTTTGATTCAATTACTGTTTCGCCATATATGGGCTCTGATTCAGTTGAACCTTTTCTAACTTTTGATAATAAGTATGTCTTTTTACTTGCTCTAACTTCAAACAAAGGTTCTGAGGACTTTCAAGAATTATTTCTAGATGATAACTCTCGTAAATTATATGAGAAAGTAATCAATGTTTCAAAGACATGGGCAAATAATGATAGAATAATGTATGTAATTGGAGCAAAAAATACAGAGGAAATAAAAAATGTTAGAAAACTTGTACCAGAATCATATTTATTAATTCCAGGTGTGGGAGCTCAAGGTGGAAATTTGAAAGAAATATGTAAATATGGATTAGATAAAGACTATAAATTAATAGTTAATTCATCTAGGTCGATTATCTATGCTTCAGCAGATGATGACTTTGCAGAAAAAGCTGCTTTAGAAGCAAAAAATATACAAAATGAAATGGAGTCTTACATTGATAAACTATAAGAATGATTCATTATACTAAGTTTTTATGTAAAAATAACAATGCAGATTGGATAACATTTGTTCATGGAGCTGGTGGAAGTTCTACTATATGGTATAAGCAAATAAAGTACTTTTCAAAAAATTATAACCTCTTGCTTTTAGATCTTAGAGGTCATGGAAAATCTAAGTCACTTTCGTTAAATCCTTTCAAGAAAAAATATACATTTAATTCAATAACAGATGATATCCTAGAAGTTTTAGATGCTGAAAAAATAAAAAAATCTCATTTTGTTGGAATCTCACTTGGTACAATTTTAATTAGAAATTTTGCTGAAAAAAATTCTAAAAGAGTTCAAAGTCTTATAATGGGAGGAGCAATTATGAAACTAAATTTAAGATCTAAAATATTAATGTTCCTAGGAAACTCTACAAAGTCTATACTACCTTATATGTGGATATATAAGTTATTAGCGTTTATAATTATGCCAAACAAAAATCATCGAGAATCAAGATCTTTGTTTATAAAAGAAGCAAAAAAATTATATCAGAAAGAGTTTAAGAAATGGTTTCAGTTAACTTCTGAGCTAGTTCCATTACTAAAGTTTTTTAGACAAATTGAAATTTCAATACCCACGTTTTATATAATGGGAGATCAAGATTATATGTTTTTACCTTCAGTAAGAGAAGTTGTAAAGTCACACAAAAAATCAATGTTATTTATTATTCCCGATTGTGGACATGTAGTTAATGTAGATAAGCCAAAAACTTTTAATTCAAAGATGCTTGAATTTTTAAGTAAAACAAATTAATCAATTTTCTTTTCATTTTTTTTAATCCAATTTTTCTTATTTCCAGGTTGATATATTTCATAGTTTAATTCATCTTTACTTTCTTTCACCATTCTTCTTACATCTTCTAGTAGAAGTTTTGAATCATAAACTATACCATCTTTTATAGTATATTTTACTCCACCAACTCTTTCAACCTCATTTTTATCATTTAGTTTTATTGCACCTGTACCATACAATACCTTTAGATTTTCTAATGGGTTTTCTTCAACAATGAATAAATCTGCCTTTTTACCAATCTCAATTGATCCGATTTCATCATCCATACCTAATGCTTCAGCTCCATTGAGTGTTGCAGCCATAATTACTTCTATTGGATGAAATCCAGCCTCCCTTAGAAGCTCTAGTTCTCTTACATATGCAAAACCATATAGTTGAAAAATAAACCCAGAATCAGAGCCTACTGTTACTCTTCCACCTCTATTTTTGTATTCATTTATAAAATTCATCCAAAGATTAAAGTTTTTCTTCCAGGCTACCTCCTGTTCAGTTCCCCAAAAATGCCAGTATGATCCATGAGATATCCTGCTTGGTTGATAAAACTCCCATAAACTAGGCATAGTATATTCTTCATGCCATTCTGCTCTTCTTGCCCTTTGCAAATCTCTACTTGCTTCATATATATTGAATGTTGGATCTATAGTAAAGTCTAAATCGATTAATTCGTCCATAACATTATTCCAATGTTCAGAATTAGGTTTTGCTGCTTGCTCCCATAATTTTCCTGCTTCTTCAAACCTATGTTGTTCGTTAGAGTAATTATAATCATAGGGATAATTCTGTACAGTTTTATCGTTAAAAAGTGCTTCTGGAAGACCATACCAATGTTCCATGGATGTTAATCCAGCTCTAGCAGAATTAAGAACGTTCCACTTTGCAACACTTAATTGCGCATGGTGCATGGCTGAACCTAGCCCTAATTTATTATTCTCTTCTAAAGCAGCTATCATAATGTGTGGCTCTGCACCAATAAATTTGATTCCATCTGCTCCCTTTTTTGCATTAAAATTTACCCATTCTCTTGCTTGCTGTTGTGTACTAATCTCTTCTTTAAAACCAGATCCAAAACTTGAATAAATTGAAAGTCGTGGAGCAATTATTTCATTATTTGAACTTTTATTTTTTAAATCCATGCTAAAGTCAATTCCTCTTCCACCTGGCTCTCTAACTGTTGTTACTCCATGAGCTAGCCATAATTTAAATACATAATCTGGTTCTGCACCTTGAGAGCTACCGCCTATATGTCCGTGCATGTCAATAAAACCTGGAAGTACATACATTCCGCTAGCATTAATTTCTCTTCCATCTTTTTTTAATTTAGGACGCCTAGAACTCATTATTTCGACTCCTGGATATCCTACATTTCTAATTGATTTAATTATGTTTTTTTCAATTACAATATCTACTGGGCCAACTGGTGGGCTTCCATTACCATTAACAAGTGTAGCACCTCTTATTATAAGTTGATTAAAAGGTCCCTCTGAAAGATTTTTTTCTTGTGAGTTAACATTAATACTTAGTAATAAGCTTAAAAGTAAATATTGAATATTTTTCATCTTTAATAATTTAAAATTTTATTCATTACGCTGAATCCAACGTAAGCTAAAAGTATACAGAAAGATACGCTAATAAATATATAAAGAATAGAACTGTATAAGTCATTGGATTTTAGCATGTTAATATTTTCAAGTGAAAAAGCTGAAAAGGTTGTTAGCCCTCCACATATACCTATAACAAGAAAATAATAATAGTCAGATTTTAACATATTGTAGTAAACTAGATAACTTACAATTAAGCCTATAAGAAAGCTACCAACAAGGTTAACAGTTAATGTTGAATAAGGAAAAGCATCACTTGGAATTATTTTATTAATTAACAGTCTTACAGCTGATCCTAATCCACCTCCAATAAAAACTAATATTAAATCTTTCATCTATCTAAATAAATTACTGTATGTAGCTATAATTGATATAAAAACAATAAATATGATAAGAATCACATATGAATTTTTATAATAAACTTTATGAAGACTGTGATCTCTTAAATAAGAATATGCTATAATTATTGAGAATATAATTATAAATATTATGGCAAAAATAAGCTGTCCTTTTGTAAACATTAATTAGTTTTATAAAACTTTTCTAATGTAAATTTAATAATTATGATAACTAATGCTATTGATGCAGTAAAGGAATTTAATAAAGCTTTTAAAATTGAGTATTCTGAGACTCAAGAAGCAAATCTTGATGATTCAACGGTAGAACTTAGATATAGGTTAATGCAAGAGGAAAACGATGAATATTTAGAAGCTGCTAAAAACAAGGATTTAGTTGAAATTGCTGACGCTTTAGGCGATAAACTTTACATTCTTTGTGGAACAATTTTAGCTCATGGACTTCAACATAAAATTGTAGAAGTTTTTGATGAAATACAAAGGAGCAATATGAGCAAACTAAGTTTAGATGGTAGTCCAGTTATTAGAGAAGATGGTAAAATATTAAAAGGTCCAAATTATTTTAAGCCAAATATTAAAGACATTCTAGATAAATAGATTAGTCTAATATTTTATATCTCCATCCATGTAAATCTTCAGAGACATTCTGTTGAATATTTATGATAGATTCTTTAAGTCTATCAGCATAATTTTCTTTGATTTCTTCTAGTTCAAATTTGTCCTCTTTATAGCCAAAAGATGATATTTTAGAAATCACTACAGCTGTTCCACATCCAAATATTTCTTTGAGATTGCCATTTCGATGTTCTGAAATTAACTCATTTATAGTTATATCTCTTTCTTCAACATCAATACCAAGGTCTCTTGCAATTTGAATAACAGTTTTTCTTGATACCCCATCTAGAATAGTATCGCTAGTTTTAGGAGTTATAAGTTTATCTTTAATTCTAAACATAATACTCATAGTTCCCACTTCTTCAATTTTTTGATGTGTTGATGAGTCTGTCCAAACTATTTGATCAAAACCTTTTGAGACAGCCAATGATATTGGGTAAAACGAAGCTCCATAATTACCTGCAGCTTTTGCATAACCTGCACCACCTGGTGCAGCTCTACTAAATTTATCTTCAACATAAACACTCAAAGACTTTGAATAATAAGCTCCACCAGGAGAGCAAATTATTAAAAATTTATAATCTAATGAAGGGCTTGCTGCTAGCATTGCAGATGATGAAAAAACAAAAGGTCTTATGTACATTGAAGAGCCAAGCTCTTTTGGGACCCAATCTTTATCAATTGAAACAAGTTTATTTAGGCCTTCAAAAAAATACTCTTCCGGTAAAACAGGTATGTGCATTCTGATACAAGATTTTTTTAATCTTTCATAATTATCCTTTGGTCTAAATAACCAAACCTGATCATTTTTATCCTTATATCCTTTCATACCCTCGAATATAGCTTGCCCATAATGAAAAACATGTGTAGAGGGGTCTAATTTAAGAGGGGAGTAAGGTTTTATTATTGGAGATTCCCATTCACCATTTTTAAAATTGCATTCAAACATATGATCAGTAAAAATTTCTCCAAATCTTACTGAATTAAAGTCAACATCGTTTATTTTTGTGTTGATAGATTTATTGATTTCCATATCACACGAAAGATAAAAAAAATAATAATATGAAACTATTGATTACAGGTGGTTCAGGAACATTAGGTCGTGAAATAACTAAACTAGCAATTGCAAATAATCATCAAGTAAATATTCTTACCAGAAACAAAAAATTAGTATCTAATAATATTAATTTAAAATATTACTATTGGAATCCAAATAAAGAAGAAATAGATAGTGAATGTTTTAATGGTGTCAACTCTGTAATTAATTTGGCAGGATTTAGTGTATTTAAGTTGTGGACAAAAACAAATAAATCTAAAATCTTAAGTAGTAGATTGATTTCAACACTTTTTATTTTAAAACAGATAAAAGAAAGAGGAATAAAATTAAATTCTTTTGTAAGTGCATCTGGAATTGCAGCATATCCTGACTCTATTTCCAAAACTTCTAGCGAAAAAAACTCAGAATCTATTCCAGATTCTTTTATTAATCAAGTTGTAGTAAAATGGGAATCAAAGGTTTTAGAGTTTGAAAAACAGCTTCCAGGTATTTCGTTTTCAATTTTAAGAATTGGTCTTGTGTTATCAAAAGAAGGTGGCGTTTTTTGTATTTCAAAGAAACTTTCTATGATTTATGCTTTATCTCCTCTTGGAAGAGGAAATCAGTGGCAATCATGGATTCACATTGATGATGCTTCTTCAATTTTTTTAAAATGCATTAATAATACTTCAAAAGGTGTTTTTAATTTAGTTGCTCCAAATCCAGTAGTTCAATCTGAGTTATTAAGAAAAATTGCTTTGTATAATAGATCTGCTATTATTCTTCCAAATATCCCCAAGTTCATAGTTAAATTATTTTTTGGCCAAATGTCTGAGCTTGTTCTTTCTAGTCAAAAAGTCATTTCGAATAATTTGAATGACTATAACTTTAAGTTTCCAGATATAGATTCAGCAATAAAAAATTTATCAAATTAAGTATGACATTCTGGCATAAAATTAATGTGGCAAAAAAATTGCAGTTATTATAAAAAATAAACTAATGACCAAAAAGAAATCTGTTAGTAAAAAGTCTACCAAATCATCAACTGTTAAGAAGCCTCAATCTTTAAAAGCTTTAAAAGAGAGTATAAAAGTTGAACAGGATAAATATGTAAGATTATTTGCGGAATTTGAAAATTATAAAAGAAGAACATCGAAAGAGAGACTTGAATTATATAAAACAGCAGGAAAAGAAGTTCTTACTAGTATGGTTCCTATTCTAGAAGATTTTAAAAGAGCATTAAGCCAAGAAAATACAGATTCAGATAATGAAGGTTTTAAGTTAATCTACAATAAATTTAATGAGACTCTTAAAAGTCAAGGATTAATTGAAGTCGAGGTTAATATAGGTGATGTTTTTAATCCTGATATCCATGAGGCAATTAGTCAGATTCCAGCAACAGAAAATGACCAAAAAGGTAAAATAATTGATATAATTCAAGGTGGTTATAAACTTGGAGATAATATTATCCTTTTTCCTAAAGTAGTTGTTGCTCAATAAACAGATATGAAAGAAGATTATTACGAAATATTAGGTGTTACAAAAAATGCTAGTGCACCAGAGATAAAAAAGGCTTACAGAAAAAAGGCAATACAATATCATCCAGATAAAAATCCTGGTGATAAAACTGCTGAATCAAACTTTAAAAAAGCTGCTGAGGCATATGAAGTTTTAAGTGATCCAAACAAAAAATCTAAATATGATCAGTTTGGTCATAGTGCTTTTGATGGAGCAGGCGGTTTTGGTGGAGGAGGTGGAATGAACATGGATGATATATTTAGTCAATTTGGAGATATTTTTGGAAGTGCATTTGGATCATCATTTGGAGGCTTTGGTGGAGGAGGAGGTCAAAGAGTTTCTAAAGGTTCTAATCTCAGAATAAGAGTTAAGTTAAACTTAGATGAAATTATTAATGGTGTAGAAAAAAAAATTAAAGTTAAACGTAAAACTTTATCTCCTGATTCAAAGTTTTCTACTTGTTCAACATGTAATGGTTCAGGTCAAGTTTCAAGAATAACAAATACAATTTTAGGCCGAATGCAATCAACATCAGTATGTCCTACATGTAATGGTTCAGGTCAATCTATATTATCTAGAGCTCCTGGAACAGACTCTAATGGAATGCTAAATTCTGAAGAAACAGTCTCAATTAAAATTCCTGCAGGAGTTGAAGAAGGAATGCAGTTAAAAGTTTCAGGTAAAGGAAACGATTCAAATAATCCAAGTGGTATTTCAGGAGACCTTCTAGTTCTAATTGAAGAATCTCATGATGATTTATTTACTAGAGATGGAAAGCATCTTCACTATGACTTATACATTAGTATTTCAGAGGCTGCCCTTGGAATATCTAAGGATATTCACCTAATTGACGGAAAGGTTAGAATTAAACTTGAATCTGGAATCCAATCAGGAAAAACACTAAGGTTAAAAAACAAGGGTATTCCCGACCTAAATGGTTATTCAAAGGGTGATTTACTTGTACATGTTAATATTTGGACTCCTAAAACTCTAAATAAAAAACAGAAAGATTTTTTCAAAGAAATGTTAGATGATGACAACTTTAAGCCAAATCCTAAGACATCTGATAAGTCCTTTTTTGAAAAAGTAAGAGACATGTTTGCATAAATAATTTTATCTTAGTTTTTCTAATGAAATCAAAATGAGCAAAATCCTTATAATTGAAGATGAGGAACCAATTAGAAGAGTTCTTGTCAGAATCTTAAATGAAGAGGATTCAAGTTTTCAAATTCAAGAAGCTTCTGATGGAAAAAAGGGCCTTGACCTTATAAAAAAAGAATCTTTTGATTTAGTACTTTGTGATATAAAAATGCCAAAAGTTGATGGTATTGAATTACTTCAAAGAACAAGAAAAACAAACCTGACTCTTCCTTTTATTATGTTAACAGGACATGGTAATATTGAAACCGCAGTAGAGTCAATGAAACTAGGCGCTTATGATTTTATATCTAAACCACCAGATCTTAACAGACTAATTAATTCTGTAAGAAATGCATTAGAAAAAAAAGAGTTAGTAACTGAAAATAAAATTCTAAGACAAAAGGTTGCTAAAAAATATGAAATTATTGGTAACTCTAGCTCTATAATGGAGATTCATGCTGTAATTAACAAAGTTGCTCAAACGGAAGCAAGAGTTTTAATAACCGGAGAAAGCGGAACAGGTAAAGAACTCGTAGCACATAATATTCACGAAAAAAGTAATAGGAGTAAAGCTCCTTTTATTGAAGTTAATTGTGCTGCCATTCCTTCTGAGCTTATTGAAAGTGAATTATTTGGACACCTTAAAGGATCTTTTACTTCTGCTGTAAAGGATAGACAGGGTAAATTTGAAGCTGCAAATAATGGAACTTTATTTTTAGATGAAATTGGAGATATGAGTTTAGCGGCTCAGGCAAAAGTTCTTAGAGCTCTCGAAGAAAGTAAAATTCAAAGAGTTGGTAGTCAAAAAGATATTAGTGTAGATGTTAGAGTTGTAGCTGCTACAAATAAAGACTTAAAGAAGGAGATTGAAAATGGTAATTTTAGAGAGGATTTATATCACAGGCTTGCAGTAATAATGATTGAAGTCCCAGAATTGAGTAAAAGAAAATCAGATATACCAATACTTATATCACATTTTTCAAAGTTAATATCTAAAGAACAAGGAATCGAAACTAAAGATTTTAATAAAGATTCTATAAAATTATTAGAAGATTATAATTGGTCTGGAAATATCAGAGAACTTAGAAATGTTATAGAGAGATTAATAATTCTTGGAGGTAACCCAATTTCTAAGGAGGACGTTAATCTATTTACTTCAAAAAAATAATTCATGAAATATTTAAGTTATCTATTAATAGTAGCTTTCAGTGTATCATTGCATTCTCAGAATACTAATGAGAATTCAATTTTTATTGATAAAATTTATGATGAAGCTTTAGCTAATGGTAATTCATATGAATGGCTTGACTATTTATCAAACCAAATAGGAGGAAGACTATCAGGCTCTATAAATTATGATAGATCTGTAAAATGGGGTATGGGTGAATTAGAGATGATAAATCTAGATTCAGTTTGGTTACAACCATTAATGATTCCAAAATGGGTTAGAGGAGCACCAGAATATGCTCACATTGAATCTAGTCCAGGTAATACTATATCTGTTCCAATAGCAGCACTTGGAGGTTCTATTTCAACTCCTTCAATTGGGATTTCAGCAAATGTAATAGAGGTTAAAAATTTTAAAGAATTAAAAATGATTGGAAAAGATTCAATCAGAGGTAAAATTATTTTTTATAATCGTCCAATGGACCCAACTTTAATAAACACTTTTCAGGCATATGGAGGCAGTGTAAATCAAAGAACTCAAGGTGCTGTTGAAGCAGCTAAACTCGGTGCTGTTGGTGTTATAGTTAGATCTATGACAACATCTTTAGATGATTATCCACACACCGGTTCTATGTATTATGATGGCTTGTCGTTAAATCAAAGAATACCTGCTGCCGCAATAAGTACTAATGGTGCTGAACTTTTAAGTTCAATGCTTTCTCTAAATCCGAATATAAAATTCTTTTTTAGACAAAATTCAAAAAATTTTCCAGATGTTTTATCTCATAATGTAATTGCTCAAATTAATGGTTCTGAAAAACCTGATGAAATAATATTAATAGGTGGACATCTTGATTCATGGGATCTAGGAGATGGAAGTCATGATGATGGAGCAGGTATAGTTCAATCTATGGAAGTATTAAGAATATTAAAAGATTTAAATTATTCACCAAAAAGAACAATTAGAGTAGTGTTATTTGCAAATGAAGAAAATGGATTAAGAGGGGGGACTAAATATGCTGAAGAAGCTAGATTAAATAATGAAAAACATTTTTTTGCATTAGAATCTGATGCTGGTGGTTTTACTCCTAGAGGTTTTAGTTTTGATACATCAGAAAAAGAATTTAAAACAATTAAAAAATTTGAAAATTTATTTATTAAATATGGAATGGATAATTTTTTCATTGGTGGTAGTGGTGCTGATATAGGTCCATTAAAAAATGGTGAGGTAATATTAGCAGGATTAAGACCTGATACTCAAAGATATTTTGACTATCACCATGCAGCTTCAGATACATTTGATAAAATAAATAAACGTGAATTAGAACTTGGTGCAGCAGCAATGACAGCATTAGTTTATCTTCTTGATAATTATAAACTTTAAGCATGATCAAAGTACTTAACGATTTCTCTAAGTATACTAGAGAATTTAAGTATAATCTTAAACTAGCATTTCCAGTTATGATCGGTATGTTAGGTCATACTTTTGTTCAATTCATCGATAATATTATGGTAGGTCAGTTAGGAACTGCTGAGCTTGCAGCTATTTCTCTTGGAAATAGTTTTGTGTTTATAGCTATGTCTATTGGAATTGGTTTTTCATCTGCCATTACTCCCCTTGTAGCAGAAGCTGATGGAGCAAAAAAAGAAGATGATGTATCTAGAATTTTTGAGCATAGTTTTCTGATATGTTTAATACTAGGTATAGTTCTTTTCCTATCAGTATTTCTCAATAGAAATCTTTTATATTCAATGAATCAACCCATTGAAGTTGTAGAATTAGCTTCTCCATATTTATTTTGGGTTTCAATGTCGTTAATTACAATTGTAACCTTCCAGTCATTTAGACAGTTTGCAGATGGATTATCTTTCACACGTGCTGCTATGTATTCAACACTTGTAGGTAACGCTATAAATGTAATTTTAAACTTTTTTTTAATATTTGGATTTTGGATTTTTCCAAAACTTGGCGTTGAAGGTGCTGCAATTGGAACCCTTATTTCAAGGATTTGTATGCTAACTTTTATTATATTTTATCTTAAACTCCATAAAAAACTATCTAAATACATAAAGAAATTTTTCCCCTCCAAAGTTGAGATTAAACGAGTGAAAAAAATCTTATATCTTGGATTACCATCTGCATTACATAGTCTATTTGAGGTAGCTTTCTTTGTTTCTGCTGTTTGGATGTCTGGATTCATTGGTAAAAATTCTCAAGCTGCTAATCAAATTGCATTAAATTTATCATCTATGACTTATATGGTTGCTCTTGGAGTAGGAGTAGCAGCGATGATAAGAGTTGGAAATCAAAGAGGCATGATGAACTTCAAAAAGTTAAGAGAAGTAGCTTTATCAACTCTATTATTAATAATTATTATTGATATCTTCTTTTGCTTTATATTTTTAACATTTAATGATTCTTTACCATTACTTTATCTAGATTCTTCAGATCCCTCTGGCTTTAACGATGTTAGTGAAGTGCTTAAAATAGCATCAAATCTCTTAATTGTAGCTGGTGTGTTTCAGTTATTTGATGGTATTCAGGCTGTGGTTCTTGGTTCCTTAAGGGGAATGCAAGATGTTATCAAACCTGCAATAATAATATTTTTTTCTTATGGTATTCTAGGCTTTCCAATTTCTTATACTTTAGGTTTCTATACTTCATTAGGAATGGTTGGGATCTGGATTGGGCTACTTTCTGGATTGTTTTTTTCATCATTATTTCTATTTCTTAGATTTAATTATCTTTCAAAGAAAATAATTACATTAAATGATTGAAGAAATATTAAAACTAGATTCTCAATTGTTTTTATTTCTAAATAATTTAGGATCATCTACGTTTGATGCTTTTTGGATTTTTTTATCTTACAAAGAGTCAAATATTTTTTTTTACTTATCACTTTTAATATTTTATTTTTATAAAGAATCAAAAACAATAAAATTATCAGAAGTTTTTCACTCTCTTCTCTTTATTGCAATTATGATTTTAATTGCTGATCAAACGGCTAATTTGTTTAAAGATTCTTTTCAAAGGTTAAGACCATGTTATAATGAATCTTTGATTGATTCTGTTAGACTTGTAAAGGAATCATGTGGTGGAAAATATGGATTTTTTTCTGCCCATGCATCAAACTCTTTTTCACTTGCTGTTTTCTTTGGTCTATTATATAAAAACAGGTTTAGATATATTATTTATATATCACTTTTATATGCCTCTCTAATATCTTATAGTAGGATTTATTTAGGTGTTCACTTCCCGTTAGATATTCTTTTTGGAGGTGTCTATGGAATAACTATTGGATTAGTTGTTTTTAGAATTTATGAAAATAAATTAGATTTTTTCAAGTTCTTGAATAAATCTTGACCAAGTATAATCTGTCTTAGATTTTCTTATGTTAGCTTTATAAGCTTCTAGATTATCATTTTTTAAAGAATTTTTAATAGCTTTTGAAAGATTTTCTGATGTTTTATCAAATACTTCGCCACTATTATCTCTCTTGATTATTTCTTTTAAACCTTTTACATTAGAAACAATTAAAGGTGTTTCATAAAAATATGAGACTGGTGTGATACCACTTTGACTTGCTTTAATATATGGTTGGATCACTATATCACAAGCACATATATAATCTCTTATCTTATTTGAATCTAAAAAATTATTTTCAACTATAATTTTGTCACCTAAGTCTAGCTCTTTTATAATGTTTAAGTATCTATCTATAGGTTCATAAAATTCTCCTGCAATAATCAATTTTACATTCACATCCTTTAAATACTTAAAGCTGTCAATTAATACTTCTAAACCCTTATATTTTCTGACTAAACCAATAAAAGAAACATAATTACAATTATCAAGTCCCAAATCTTTTTTTGCATTTTCTTTATTCTTAATTTCAGGTAAATCAAGGTTGATTGGATGAAATAATGAAACAACTTTCTTTTTGGTACTTTTCTTAAGTTGATCGCCAACATTATCCGAGAATGTGATAAAACTATGACAAATTTTAACCATAAGCTTTCTTAATAATCCCTCTAGAGGAATTTTTTCATGATTATCCCAATTATCAATAAGTCCAATTACTTTAATTTTCTTATTTAGAAATATTCCGATAACAAAATAAGGTATACAAAGAATAGGTGACCAATATCTTAAAATTAAAAACTCAGGATTTAAATTATTAACTCTTAAAGAAGTTCTTATCCAATTTAAAGGGTTAATGGTATTTATTAAACGTCTAATTACAAAGCTTTGATGATATTTTTCATTACTATATTGAGTCTTTCCAGGAAAAATAAGGCTAGGGTATAATAATGAAAAGGTCCAAACCTCTGTGCTTAAATTTTTTTTAATCAGTTCATTACATAATGAGTGTGTTGAATCAGAGATGCCTCCTCTATATGGGTATGAAGCAGAAAATACAAGGAATTTAACCCTTTTATTAATCATGACATTTTATTGTAAAGCAATGTATTAAAGATCTCCAAATGAGTCTTTTCTTGGAAGATTAGATGAACCCATAAGATATTTATCTATGTGATAAGAAGCTTCTCTTCCTTCAGAAATTGCCCATACTATTAGAGATTGTCCTCTCCTACAATCACCTGCAGTAAAAATATTATTTTTTTTGGTTTGATAGTTAGAATTTGAAGATATATTACCTCTTTTATTTAAATGAATATTTAGTTTTTTTGGCAAATCATTTTCAGGACCAGTAAAACCTAATGCTAAAATTACAAGATCACAATTCCAGTTTTTCTCAGAATTGGGTATTTCAATAAATTGTTTTTTTTCATCATCAAATTTAACATTTACAGTCTGTAGACTTACAATATTATTATCCTTATCTCCAATAAACTTCTTTGTTAAAATACTCCATTCCCTTTCTGCTCCTTCCTCGTGAGATGAAGATGATTTTAATGTAAATGGCCAGTAAGGCCAAGGATTTTTTAAATCTCTTTCCCTTGAAGGTTTTGATGCTAATTCAAAATTTATTACATTTTTTGCGCCATGTCGATTGGATGTTCCTATGCAATCAGATCCTGTGTCACCTCCACCTATAACAATTACATTTTTTCCCTTTGCATCATATTTACTTAAATGTTTATCCAATTGACCATCTACAAATTTGTTATTATGAGTTAAAAAATCCATTGCCTGAACAATTCCCGAAAGATTATTCCCAGGTATATCTAATTTTCGCTTAATAGTAGATCCTGTTGACATAAGAACTGCATCATACTCTTTTTCTATTTCTTCAATCTTTAAATCTTTGCCTACTTCTATATTGCACTTAAATGTTATTCCTTCCTCAATTAAGATATTTATTCTTCTATCAATTATTTTTTTTTCAAGCTTAAAGTCTGGGATTCCATATCTGAGCAATCCACCAACCTTGTTATCTCTTTCAAATACAGTTACGCTATGACCAACAGAATTTAGTTGTTGAGCTGCAGCAAGTCCAGTCGGGCCAGACCCAATAATAGCAATCTTTTTTCCAGTTCTAATATCAGGTATTTTAGGTGATATCCAATTTTCTTTAAACCCTTTTTCAACAATTTGTTTTTCAATTAATTCAATAGATACAGGAGGATCTATTATTCCTAACACACATGCAGCTTCACAAGGAGCTGGACAAAGTCTACCAGTGAATTCTGGGAAATTATTTGTTGAATGTAAAATATCAAGTGCCTCTTTCCATTTTTTATTATATACTAAATCATTAAAGTCTGGTATTAGATTTCCTAATGGACAACCACTGTGACAAAAAGGAACACCACAATCCATACATCTAGCTGCTTGAGAATTTAACACGGATTCTTTAGGATCTATAGTAAACTCCTTATAGTTTTTCAATCTTTTTCTAACAGGAATATACTTTTCGTCAATTCTTTTATACTCTTTAAATCCTTTAACTTTTCCCATAATTATTTAATGAGTTGATTAATTTTCTCTTGAGCAATTTTTTCTAAAGCAATTTTATATTCTTTAGGCATTACTTTGATAAAATTATATTTTTCTTTTTTCCATTTAGAAAGAAGTGCTTTAGCTAGTTTGCTATTTGTATACGAAAGATGATTTTCTAACATATGACTTATAATATCTTGATCTTGATCATCGACACTTTCAAGATCTATCATTTCCATGTTAAAATTAGAATTTGAAAATTGTTCATTTTTATATATGTAAGAGATTCCACCACTCATACCTGCACCAAAATTTCTACCAATTTTACCAAGAATTAAAACAATTCCTCCTGTCATATATTCGCATCCATGATCACCGATGCCCTCAACTACTGCCTTAGCTCCAGAATTTCTTACACAAAATCGTTCACCAGCAATTCCATTTATATATGCCTCACCCTTAGTTGCTCCATATAGAGCTACATTTCCAGTTATGATATTTAAATTTGATTTAAATGTTGATTTTTTTGGGATTCTTACACTTAGAATACCTCCAGATAAGCTTTTTCCAAAGTAATCATTTGTATTACCATAAACAGTCATTCTGAGACCTTTCACTGCAAATGCTCCAAAGCTTTGTCCTGCAGATCCTTTGAAGTTTAGTTTTAATGTTTCCTTTGGTAATCCTTTCTCTCCATATAATTTGGAAATTTCGTTACTTAGAATTGCCCCTACAGATCTATCTGTATTTTTAATTTTGAATTCTAAAGAAGTTTTAATCTTCCTATTTATTGATAGTTTTGCTTCTTTTAGGATTTTAAAATCTAAAACTTTACTTAGATTATGATTTTGTTTTTCTGTATTTCTGAGAGTGATGTTCTTGTCAGAATTAGGTTTATATAATATTTTATCAAGATTTATCCCTTTTACTTTATAATCATCAATTCCTTTTTTTGCTTCTAATTTTTGGCTTTGACCAATCATTTCTTCTACAGTTCTAAATCCTAGATTTGCCATTATTTCTCTTAATTCTTCTGCAACGAAGTACATAAAATTTATTACATGTTCTGGTTTACCTTTGAAATTCTTTCTAAGTTCTGGATCCTGAGTGGCTATACCAACAGGACATGTATTTAAATGACAAGCTCGCATCATTATACAACCAGAAGCTACTAATGGCGCTGTTGAAAAACCAAATTCCTCTGCTCCTAACAGACAAGCAATAGCTACATCTCTTCCTGTTTTTAACTGTCCATCACATTCAAGAACAACTCTACTTCTTAGGTTATTTAAAACTAATGTTTGTTGAGCTTCAGCAATTCCAAGCTCCCATGGAAGACCTGCATGTCTTAATGATGTTAGAGGTGATGCTCCAGTTCCTCCATCATATCCAGAAATCAATATAACATCTGCTTTGGCTTTTGCTACACCAGCAGCTATAGTTCCAACTCCAACTTCTGATACAAGTTTTACATTTACTCTAGCATCCCTATTTGCATTTTTAAGATCAAATATTAATTGCGCAAGATCTTCTATTGAATAAATATCATGATGTGGTGGGGGAGATATTAATCCAACATAGGGAGTAGAGTTTCTTACTTTAGCTATCAAAGGATTTACTTTTGATCCAGGTAATTGACCTCCTTCACCAGGTTTTGCACCTTGAGCCATCTTAATTTGAATCTCATCAGCATTGGTTAGATAATATGAACTAACACCAAATCTTCCTGAGGCAACTTGTTTTATTGAGCTATTTCTTGAATCACCATTTTCATCTTTTTTAAATCTATTATGGTCTTCTCCTCCTTCACCTGAATTACTTTTACCACCGATTCTATTCATGGCAATTGCAAGATTCTCATGAGCTTCTTTACTAATTGATCCATAAGACATTGCACCAGTTTTAAACCTTTTAACAATCTCTGTCCATGGTTCAACTTCTTCAATTGGAATAGGGTTATAATCAATGAACTTAAGAAGCCCTCTAATTGTCATAAGTTGTTCTTCCTGTTCATTAATTAGTTTAGAATATTCTTTATATGAACTATAATTTTCAGTTTTTACAGAATTTTGAAGTTTTGAAATAGTCTTAGGGTTTAGCATATGACTTTCACCATCTCTTCTCCATCTATAATCTCCTCCTGTTTTGATAGATGAAAAATTAGGTTCTGAATTAAAAGCAAAATGGATTCTCTGGCTAATTTCTTTTTCCAGAACATAAAGCCCAACTCCCTCTATTCTTGTTGGTGTATTTTTAAAATATTTGTTTATAAAATTTGTTTTAAGACCTAGAGCCTCAAAAATTTGAGAACCACGGTAAGAGTTTAAAGTAGATATACCTATCTTATTCATTACCTTTAAAATACCTTTTGCTATAGCATCGTTGAAATTTGATATTGAAGATTCTAAGCTAATATCTTTAATATGTCCGATTTCATGATGATAGCTGATAATTTCATTAACCAGATAAGGGTTAATTGCACTAGCTCCGTAACCAAATAACATTGAAAAATGATGAGGTTCTCTTGGTTCTGCTGATTCTATTATAATTCCGAATTTAGACCTTTTCTTTAACTTAATCATAGTTTGATGAACAAATGAACAAGCAAGTAAAATTGGTATAGGAGCCATTTTTTTTGAAACTTTTCTATCACTTAATATTACTATATTAGTTCCTTCATCAATAAGTTTTTCAATTTTCAGTACAATCCCATCAAGGGCTTCCTCTATTCCATTATGTCCTTTTTTTAACTCATACAAACATTCTATTGAGCTAGATTTAAACTTTTCATGATTTATATATTTTATTTTATCAAGATCTTCATTAGATATTATTGGATTCTTAATGTTTAGACTTATTGAATGTTCTTCAATTACATCAAAAATATTATAGTTACTACCTAATGATAGACTAGTATCTGTAACGATTTCCTCTCTGATTCCATCAAGAGGAGGATTTGTTACCTGAGCAAACAATTGCTTAAAATAATTATATATTAACTGTGGTTTTTTAGAAAGTACTGCTAGTGGAGTATCAATTCCCATAGATCCAATAGACTCTTTTCCACTAATACACATTGGGATTATTATCTTTTTAAAATCTTCTTTTGTATATCCAAATATTTTAAGTCTAGTTTCTAAATTAATTTTTTCATCTGGAGTACGATTCCCTGTATATGATATATCACTTAATTGTAAAATATTTTTATCGACCCATTTCCTGTAAGGCCTTTTGGAAACAATATTTTTCTTTATTTCATTATCATTAATTATTTTTCCTTGGTCCATGTCAACTAAGAAAATCTTACCAGGTTCTAGTCTTCCATGAGACTCAATGTTCTCTGGATCGAGATCAACAACTCCTGTCTCAGATGACATAATTACATAACCATCTTTTGTTACAGTATATCTAGAAGGTCTTAATCCGTTCCTGTCTAGAAGCGCACCAATATATTTTCCATCAGTAAATGGTATTGAAGCTGGGCCGTCCCAAGGCTCCATAATACAGCTATTAAATTTATAAAATGCTCTTTTGTCATTATCCATTGAATTATGTTTTTCCCAAGCTTCAGGAACCAACATCATCATTACTTCTGGCAAAGATCTTCCTGTCATCAGTAATAATTCTACAACCATATCCATAGAAGCAGAATCTGATTTTCCAGGAACAATAATTGGTAAAATCTTAGACATATCCCTTTTAGATATATCTTCTGATTTAAAAAGCTCCTCCCTTGTTTTCATTCTACTAATATTTCCTTTGAATGTGTTTATTTCACCATTGTGACACATATACCTAAAAGGCTGTGCTAAATCCCATGTTGGGAAAGTATTTGTTGAAAATCTTTGATGAACAAGAGCAAGCTTTGTAACTAGGTTAGGGTTTTTTAAATCGATGTAAAATCTCTCAATGTCTTCTGGAATTAATAATCCTTTATAAATTATTGTTCTTAAACTTAAACTAGAAAAATAGAAATATTCTTTTTGGTTTAATTCTGAAGAATATATCGTGTTTTCACTAATTTTTCTAGCAATAAATAGCCTTAAATTAAATTCTTTATCTGTTAGATTAGTATTAGGTTTAATAAATACTTGTTTTATTTGAGGCTGAGTTTTACTAGCTATAGATCCAACAACTTTAGAATTTACAGGAACATCTCTCCAGCCTAATATATTAAGGTCTTGTTTTTTAATCTCATCTTCAAATATTTTAATACAGTGATTAGATTGATTTACTTTATTTGGTAGGAAAACCATACCAACCGCATATTCGTTTGAGTTAGGAAGAGTAAAGTCACATTCTTTAATAAAAAATTCATGAGGTATTTCTATAAGTATACCAGCTCCATCTCCAGTCCGACCATCAGAGCTAACTGCACCTCTATGCTCTAAACAAGTTAAAATATTAAGAGCTTGACTGATAATTGTATTGGTCTTTTCACCATTTAGACTACATATAAATCCAGCACCACAATTGTCGTGTTCAAATTCTGAGAGATATAATCCTTGGTCTTTTAATTTCATATCAGAATTACAAAAATATAATTATGAGTTTATCATAATTGATTTTATGCTGAAAACAAAATGAGTTATCACTAAAATTATCAATTTGATAAAAAACCTATTCTCAAAATGTAGATTTGATATATAAAGTGAAGATATTTAAGAATATTATAGCAAGAATTAGCTATTTATTTCCCATTCACCTGATTGAAGAAATTTTTCTGCTTGTTTGAACTTCATAGCCTTAACTTCTCCAGAAGTAGAATTTTTTATTTCAACTTTTTCATTCCTTCCAATCTTTGGTATTTCTCGAGTTACAGTCTCAACTTTTTGATTACTTGCTCCAGCACCAACTCTACGGGCTCGTTCAGCTAATTCGTCACTATTCAAGCTCTCTTGTTTTGTTGTTTGATAATCATTATTTTTTGAGCTTCCAGAAGATGCATCTTTTATATTTCCTTGATTATCAGGAAGATTAGATTTGAATAAGAAAGAGAGTAATTCTTTGTTAAGTATATGAATCATTGACTTGAATAATTCATAAGCTTCAAATTTATATATCAACAGTGGATCTTTCTGTTCGTGAACAGCTAATTGAACAGATTGTTTTAGATCATCCATTTTTCTTAGATGATTTTTCCATTTTTCATCAATAATTGCAAGAGATATGTTTTTTTCAAAATCATCAATTAAATTTTCACCATTACTTTCATATGATTTTTTTAAATCAGTTACAATATTTATAACTTTTTTTCCATCGGTAAATGGCACTACAATTCTTTTAAAAGAGTTGCCTTTATTCTCATATACATTTTTTATTATTGGAAGAGCGAGTGTTCTATTTAACTCTTTTTTGTTTGTGTAAAAAGTATTTAATTCCTCATACAAACTTTGAATTAAATCATCTTCACTAGATTCTAGAAACTCATTTTCTGTAATTGGAGATGTCATTGAAAAAGTAGTAATTAACTCAAATTCAAAGTTTTTGTAATCGTTAGTTCCTTTATTCTGTATTACAATTTCTTCTATAGTATCAAACATGATATTTGTAATATCAATTTGAAGTCTATCTCCTTCCAATGCATTTTTTCTAAGTGTGTATATAATATTTCTTTGAGAATTCATTACATCATCATATTCTAATAGTCTTTTTCTAATACCAAAGTTGTTTTCCTCCACCTTCTTTTGAGCCCTTTCAATTGACTTAGTAACCATAGGATGTTGAATATTTTCTCCATCTTTTAATCCCATTCTATCCATTATATTCGAAACTCTATCTTGTCCAAATAATCTCATTAAATTATCTTCAAAAGATACATAGAATTGAGAGCTACCTGGATCACCTTGTCTTCCAGAACGACCTCTAAGCTGTCTATCAACTCGTCTTGAGTCATGTCTCTCAGTTCCAATTATTGCAAGACCACCAGAGTTGATAACATCTTTACTTAGTTTAATATCGGTTCCTCTACCAGCCATGTTAGTTGCAATTGTAACTACTCCAGGGTTTCCTGCTTCTGTAACTATATCAGCTTCTTTTTTATGAAGCTTCGCATTAAGAACATTATGATTAATATTAGCCCTACTTAACATTTTACTGAGCAACTCAGATATCTCTACAGAAGTAGTTCCTATTAAAACGGGTCTTTTATTATTTCTAAGAGTTATTACATCTTCAATTATCGCATTATATTTTTCTCTTTTTGACTTGTAAATCAAATCATCCTCATCTTTTCTGGCAATAGGTTTATTTGTAGGTATTTCAGTAACATCTAATTTATAAATTTCCCAAAATTCTCCAGCTTCAGTTACTGCAGTCCCTGTCATCCCAGATAATTTTGTGTATAATCTAAAATAATTTTGAAGAGTTATTGTAGCAAAAGTTTGAGTAGCTGCCTCGATCTTTACATTCTCTTTTGCCTCTATTGCTTGATGAAGTCCATCAGAGTATCTTCTACCATCCATTATTCTTCCAGTTTGCTCATCAACTATCATAACTTTATTTTCTACTACTACATATTCAACATCTTTCTCAAATAAAGTAAATGCTTTCAATAATTGATTAATACTGTGAATTCTTTCACTTTTTACATCAAAATCATTAAACAATTCACTTTTTGCCTTAGCCTCTTCCTCGCTTGATAAACCTTTTTCTTCAATAGATTTTACTTCTGTGGATATATTAGGCATTATAAAGAAATCTTTATCATCTAAGTCTTGAGATAAAGTTTCAATACCCTTATCAGTAAGTTCAATTTGATTATTCTTCTCATCGATAGTGAAATAGAGCTCTTCATCAATTTGATGCATCTCCCTATTATTGTCTTGCATATAGAAATTTTCAGTTTTTTGAAGTGTTTGTTTTACACCTTGTTCACTTAAAAATTTAATTAATGCTTTATTTTTTGGTAACCCTCTATATGCCCTAAATAAGAGAAATCCTCCTTGATCGTTATCTGAATCTTTAATTAAATTTTTCGCTTCAGATAATATATTAGATAAATATGTTTTTTGAAGAGTAACAAGCCTTTGGATTTTTGGTTTTAGATTATCAAATTCATGACGATCACCATCTTTTGTTGGTCCTGAAATTATCAATGGAGTTCTAGCATCATCTATTAGAACTGAATCAACCTCATCTATTATTGCATAATTATGTTTTCTTTGAACAATATCATCTAATGAGTGAGACATGTTATCTCTTAAATAATCAAAGCCAAATTCATTATTTGTTCCATAGGTTATATCAGCATCATATGCTCTCTTTCTCTCAGGAGAGTTGGGCTTATGGAAGTCTATACAATCAATTCTAAGACCATGAAACTCAAGAATTGGACCCATCCATGCGCTATCTCTTTTTGCTAAGTAATCATTAACAGTTACAAGGTGAACACCGTCTCCAGTTAATGCATTTAAATAAATCGGTAATGTAGAAACTAATGTTTTACCTTCTCCTGTTTGCATTTCACCAATTCTTCCCTGATGAAGTACAATTCCACCAATTAATTGCACATCATAGTGGATCATATCCCAGACAACATTTTTACCTGCAGCATCCCAATTATTCTTCCAAATGGATTTATCACTTTTAATATTTACATAAGATTTTTTAGATGCAATTTCTTTGTCAAAATCAGATGTAGTTACCTCAATTTCTTCATTTTCAAAAAATCTTTTAGCGGTTTCCTTTACAACGGCAAAAGCTTGTGGTAATAGTTCATTTAATATCTCCGCCTTTTTTGAAATTAGATCATTTTCAAGTGTTTCAACCTCCTTAAATAATATCTCTTTTTGAGTATTTGACGTTTCGTTTGAAATCTTTTTGTTTAAATCAAGAATTGATTTATTTATATCTGAAGTTTGTTCAGATATTATTCCTTTAAATTCAATTGTTTTATTTCTAAGCTGATCATTTGAAATTGCAGATAGTTTATCAAATTCAATATTAATATCATCAACTAATGGAGTAAGTTTTTTAAGATCTTTACCAGATTTATCCCCAAGAAATACCTTCAAAAGGGAGTTAACAATGGACATATTATATTTTTTTCAAATTTATTTAAAAATTACCAATAAATATTAATCTATTATAATTAATACTCGTCCTCGTTCCAAAGGTAATCATCTTCTGTTGGGAAATCTGGCCAAATCTCTTGAATTGATTCATATACATCTCCTTCATCTTCCAAAGATTGAAGATTTTCAACTACTTCAAGAGGTGCTCCAGTTCTAATTGAGAAGTCAATTAGTTCATCTTTAGATGCCGGCCAAGGTGCATCACTTAAATAAGATGCTAGTTCTAATGTCCAATACATGAAACTTATTTTCTGCAAAAATATATTATAACTCCAAATAACCAAAGAATTTCTATTCTTTTACTTTAGAAAATGAAATTAATAGTAATAAAACAGATAATAATATGCTTATTCTAGCTATATAATCTCCATTCTTACTATAAAAGGTTCTTTTGTCAATAGTGAAAGCTGATCCACTTAAAATTCCTTTTTCATCATAAGGAAGAATATTGTCATATTCACCAAGTTCATTTATAATTGTAGAAACACCAGAATTTGCACTTCTAATAATATATCTTCTGTTCTCAATGGCTCTTAATCTTGCATAACTTAATAAATGTCTGTGACCTGGAGTATCCCTCCACCAAGCATCATTTGTAATAATTGAAATAAAATTAGCTCCTAAATCAACATAATTAGCAACATATTCTCCATCAATTGTTTCATAACAAACAATAGGAATAGTTCTTAGGTCTTTCTTAGAGTGATTAAATACTTTTCTTTCAGAATCATGTTGTGTACCCATAGAACGAATTGTCCCTCCTAGGTCAATCATTACAGTCCCTATAATAGGTTCAAGAAAAGACTTAAATGGCATATATTCACTTCCTACTACTAGTTTAGACTTATGATTATACTCAAAACCTTTATTTGCAGAGATATTTATTGACGAATTAAAATAGTCAACCCAAATATTGTCTCTAACTAGATCAGCTGACTTTGTAGGTTTTTCTTTCTGATTTTGATACAACTTATAAAATTGTATTCCAGAAATTAAATTGGTGTTTTGAAATTGATTTAAATAATTATAAAGACTATCATGAAGTTTTGTATATCCAAAATAATCTACATTTTCGCCATATCCTTCAGAGAAATATGTCTCTGGAGTAAAGACAAAATCATATTCATTAGCTCTTAATTCTTCATTAGTTAAATCCTTAAAAATTTTAAAATAATCAAGATTATTTTTAGAAGTCCCATATTTTGATTCCCAAGGGTCAATTTTAGGTTGAGTAATTAAAACTTTAAATTCTTCTCCTTTATTTAAATTTGGTTTAACTAAAAGTGAAATAAAAATTGGAATACTAATAAGAAGAATTCTTGGAATAATTCTAATGTAAAATCGTCTTTTATCTTTAAAACTTGAGTATTTTCTTAACAAATTAAACAGTAAAAAGTTTGCGCATAATACCCAAAGACTTCCCCCAAATACTCCAGTGTACTCATACCACTGAATCCAATCAATTCTTTCTGAGAAAACATTTCCTAGGTTTAACCAAGGCCAAGAAAATTCCCAGTTTAAATGAAATTTTTCAAAGGCTATCCAAAAAGTTATAAGAAAAAGAGATCCAGCTTTATAATCCACTCTTCTTTTAACTCTACTATACAGCAAAAAGATTATCGAGTAAAAAGAGGAATTTACGACGTTAGCAAAAATTGCTCCTGGAAGTGTAGTATAAACGATCCACCAAGTAGTTGATATATTCCACGTTAGAAATGCTAAATATGAATAAAAGAATAGTCTTAGATTCTTTTTTCCATAATTATCTTTACTTATAACATCTTCTATATACAATAAAGGAATTAGACTAATAAAAATTAGAGGAGTAACTCCATTAACTGGCCATGAACTTCCTAATAAAATCCCACTAATTAAAGAATATACGAGAAGTCTACTCATATTTAAAAGTTTAAAAGGTTTTACAATCTAATATTACAATTTTTTTATAAATTGAGAGTCATAACTATTATGATAAAAGCTTTCATACCTAATTTTCTTACTCTATTAAATTTAATTTGTGGATGCTTTTCAATTGCATTTGCTTTTCAATTCCAATTTGATGCAGTATTAATTTTGGTTTTGATGGGTGTTCTTCTTGATTTTCTTGATGGAATGGCTGCCCGATTATTAAACGCAGAATCTAATTTTGGAAAACATTTAGATTCACTTTCGGATATTGTAACTAGCGGAGTTGTTCCAGGTATTGTGGTTTATCAATTATTTAAATTATCAGGCAATAGAGTTATTGATTATGATTTAAACTTGTATTTAAGTCCGATATTTAACTTAGATCTTGTTTTTACTATTTCTCCTATTGCATTTATAGCTTTCTTAATCACTTTAGGCTCGGCTGTTAGGCTAGCTAAATTCAACACTATTGATTATACTGATGAGTTTGAAGGTCTTCCTACTCCTGCTAATGCTTTGTTTTTTGTTTCATTACCGATATTGATAGATCACACATATCTAATTGAATCTAAAGAATATTTGCTTAATAATTATACTCTTATTGCACTTACAATATCTAGTGTGATTCTTATGAATGTTCCTTTTAGACTCTTTTCATTAAGATTATCATTAAGAAAATATGATTATAACATTTTTAAGATTTTAACAATAATCTTATCAATTCCTCTAATTCTAATATTTGGACTTGGTGGATTCTCTTTAGTTATAATTTTGTACCTATTTCTTAACGTAATAAGAAATTTATGGTCCTTAATCTAAGAGTTAAATATTCTTCTTTTTGAATTCAAAATTCTTTCCAAGGTAAACTTTTCTAACCATTTCGTCACGCGCTAGTTCTTCTGGAATCCCTTCTTTTAAAATTTTACCTTCAAACATAAGGTATGTTCTGTCTGTAATAGCAAGTGTTTCTTGAACATTGTGATCGGTAATAAGTATTCCGATATTTTTCTTTTTTAATACAGAAATTATAGATTGAATATCTTCAACTGCTATGGGGTCTACTCCAGCAAATGGCTCATCTAATAATAAAAACTTTGGATCATTAGCTAGTGCCCTTGCTATCTCCGTTCTTCTTCTTTCACCTCCAGAAAGTAAATCACCTCTATTCTTTCGAATTTTAATAAGACCAAATTCTTCCATCAATTGTTCTGCTTTCTCTTTTTGCTGATTTTTTGTTAAAGTTGAAAATTCTAGAATACCTAAAATGTTATCTTCAACGCTAAGTTTTCTAAATACAGACTCTTCTTGAGCAAGATATCCAATACCTTTTTGAGCTCTTTGATACATTGGAAAATCTGAAATGACTTCTTGGTCAAGATAAATATTTCCTTCTTCTGGTTTTATTATTCCAACTATCATATAAAAAGATGTTGTTTTACCAGCTCCGTTTGGACCAAGTAATCCTACAATCTCACCCTGATTTACCTCAACAGAAATACCGTTTACAACCTTTCTGCCTCGGTATGATTTTGAAATATCTTGAGCTTTTAGTATCATTTAGCAAATATTATGTATTTAATTTTTTATATCCAATTTTAGAAATTATTATACTTATCTCATATAGAATTAAAATGGGAATACTTACAATAATTTGACTTGCAATATCTGGTGGAGTTATTATGGCTGATAGACTTAATACAATTACTAATGCAAACTTTCTATTTCTTCTAAGAAAACTAGGTGTTACAAGCCCTACCTTAGTTAAATAGTGAATTATAATTGGTAATTCAAAGATTAGCCCAGAAGCTAATACTGATGCTCTTAATAAACCAATATAACTATTTAGATCAAAATCATTGAACACCTCTGAACTAATTGTGTAGTTACCTAGGAAATTAATTGATAATGGTGTAACAATATAATATCCAAACAATACTCCAATAAAGAATAATGTGGATGATATAAAAATAAAGCCTCTAGCTCCATCTTTTTCTTTTTTATACAATCCTGGACTTATAAATTTCCAGAATTCAAAAATCACATAAGGAAATGCCAAAATAAAACCTGCTAAAATAGATGTCCATAAATGTGCTGAAAATTGACCTGAGACAGTTCTACTTTGAACTCTAAATGGAAGTTCCTCAAAGCAAAAAGCATTACCGCCAATAGATTGTGAAATTGAACAAAATACTTGATAACTTATAAAATCTCCTTTTTTAGGGCCAAAAATAATTTGATCAAAAATTATATCTTTTGCTAAAAACGCAACTATAGCAATAAGTAAAACAGATATAGTTGATCTTATTATGTGCCATCTTAACTCCTCAAGATGATCAAGAAAAGACATGTCGTTGGATCTACTCATAGCTAATACCTTGTTTGATTATGTCTAAAATATGAACTATGCCAATGTATTTATCATTATCATTTAAAATTAAAACCTGACTTATACTATTTTCCTTCATATGCTTTAGAGCATCTATAGCTAAAGTGTTTTCATTCATAATTTTAGGACTATGATTCATAAAGTCTTTAGCACAAATATTTTCTATGTTTTGTTTTTTTTCTATTACCCTTCTTATGTCTCCATCAGTTATTACACCAACGATTCTATCTCCATCCAAAACTGCTGTTGCTCCATACATGTTTGCAGAAATTTCATCAATTATTTTCAGAAATGAAGAGGAATTTTTAACAATGGGTTTTCTGTTATCATCAATTAAGTTTTTAAGTGTTAGACTAAGCTGTTTTCCTAGACTTCCTGAAGGATGGTATTTACTAAAATCATTTGGAGTAAAACCTTTTATTTTTTGAAGTGTCATTGCTATAGCATCTCCAATAGCAAGGTGACAAGTTGAGCTAGTTGTGGGAGCAAGATTATTGTGACAAGCTTCTCTATCAATTTTTGTATGTATAAACATTTTTGATAAGTTATCGAGGGAAGAATTCTTTATACATGAGATACCAATTAATAATATTTTATTTTTATTTAGATGATTAGATAATGAAATAATTTCGTCTGACTCTCCACTTTTTGAAATACAAATAACTACATCTTCTTTTCCTATAACCCCCATATCTCCATGAAGTGCATCTCCAAGATGTAAAAAAATCGATTTTGATCCTGTTGAATTTAAAGTAGCAGAAATTTTCATTCCTATGATTGCACTTTTACCTATCCCTGTAAGAACAATTTTACCTTTACATTCTTTAAGTGTATCTATAATATCACAAAAATTAGAGTCTATTATGTTAGAGAGATCTAAAATAGATTTAGACTCTAGCTGAAGAGTATCTAGGGCAATATTTTTTATTATCTGTTGATTAGTCAAAACGGGAATTTTATTTTAAATTGTATATACTGCAAATTTAAACAATTTGAAAAAACCATAATTTGAAAAGTTTAAAAGACAAATTAAAGGAAAACTTTGGTTTTTCATCATTTAAAAATCTTCAAGAGCCAATAATTAAAAATCTTCTTGAAGGAAACAATTCTTTTGTTATAATGCCAACAGGTGGAGGTAAATCACTCTGTTATCAGTTACCAGCTATAATTTTAGATGGAACAGCAATTGTAATTTCACCTTTAATTGCATTAATGAAGAATCAAGTTGATCTTATTAGGTCAAATAATACTGACCCTTCTGTTGCTCATGTTTTAAATTCTACACTTAATAAAGAGCAAATAGAGAATGTTAAGCAAGATGTCAGCGAGGGAAAAACTAAATTATTATTTGTAGCTCCAGAAACACTATCTAAGAATGATACTATTGAGTTTTTAAAAAAAATACCCATATCATTTTTAGCTATAGATGAAGCTCATTGTATATCTGAATGGGGACATGATTTTAGACCTGAATATCGAAAAATAAGAGATGTAATTGATTCTATTGATCCTAAAATTAAAGTAATAGCTTTAACTGCTACAGCAACTCCAAAAGTTCAGGATGATATTATTAAAAATTTAAAAATAACTGATTCAAAACTCTTTAAATCTTCTTTTAATCGTCCAAATCTATATTACGAAGTGCGTCCTAAAAATGATGAAACTAAAGTAGATTTAATAAAATTCATAAAATCTAATCAAGGAGAGTCAGGTATTATTTATTGCCTATCAAGAAAAAATGTAGAAGATTTATCTCAACTACTTAATATGAATGGAGTAAAAAGTTTACCCTATCATGCAGGTTTGGACAAAAATGTTAGAGAAGAAAATCAGGATAGATTTTTAAAAGATGATTGTGATGTTATTGTAGCAACAATTGCATTTGGAATGGGGATTGATAAACCTGATGTTAGATATGTAGTTCATCATAATGTTCCAAAAAGTATTGAGGGTTATTATCAAGAAACAGGAAGGGCTGGAAGAGATGGTGGTAAAGGGCATTGCTTAATGTATTATTCTTATCAAGATGTTGAAAAACTAGAAAAGTTACTGTCAAAGAAAAAATCATCGGAGAGAAACATAGGAATTATGTTATTAAAAGAAGTCTCAAACTTTGCTGAATCATCAATATCTAGAAGAAAATATTTACTTAGTTATTTTGGTGAGAAATATGATCCAACTATCTATAATGATAATGAAATGGATGACAATTCAAGATATCCAAAAGATAAGATTAATGTGAAGGATCAAATGATAATATTGATTAAAAATCATTTTTCAAATAATAAAAAAGTCTTTCTAAGAGATGTTGTGAAAAAATTACCATTATCAATTGAAGACAAAATTGACGAAAGATTTTGGAAAACTCTACTAACATATTCTATTGTAGAAGGAATACTTGAAAAAGACATCAATGATTTAGGATCAGTAAAGATTTCTAAACTAGGTAAAGAATACATTTCAAATCCTACAGCCTTTTTTATTTCAAGAGATAATGATTTTAGTAAATCTCATAAAAGAAAACCAGGACTAGCTAAAGTTTCAATAGTAGATATTGAGCTTATGAAAAAGTTAATTATACTTAGAAAGGATATTGCTAAAAAGAAATCTCTTCCACCATATGCAATACTTCAAGAGTTTTCTCTTGAGGATATGACTTATAAATATCCAACATCATTAGATGAATTTAAAAACATAAATGGAGTAGGCGAGGGTAAGGTTGTGAAATTTGGTCATCAATTTATAAAACTTATTAAAGAATATATTGAAGAAAATGATATTGTTAAATCTGATGAGGTTGTTTTAAGAACCTCAGGATCTAAGTCTTCCAAAAAGCTATCGCTTATTCAAAATGTTGATAAAAAAATTCCTCTAGATGAGATAAGTGAATCAAGGGGTATTGAATTTAATGTTTTGCTACTAGAATTAGAAAGCATTGTCTTTTCTGGAACTAAGTTAAATATAGATTATTATGTTGACGATATTCTAGATGAAGATCAACAAGAAGAATTACATGAGTATTTCCTAGAAAGTGAAAGTGAGGATATATCAATTGCACTTCAAGAATTAGATGGAGAGTATGATGAGGAAGAGCTTAGAATTTATAGAATCAAATTCCTCAGTGACGTATCTAATTAACTACATTATATTCGAGTGAAACAACATATTTAAAAGAATTCTATTAGTACCAAACCAAAAAGCTCTAAAATTTGTATTATCAGTCATTAATAAAATTTTCCCTTTACCACTTCTGATAACCTTAAATGGTGTTGACTTCTTTAATAATGATAAATTTTCTTCAGAAATGTAGCCACTCATAAGAGGACTAGATGAATAAACTATAGGATTATTAAAGCTCTGCTCGCTTTTGGTCATATAGACATTAGAGTTTCTAAATAATGGTAATGAATTAGACTCAATACCGAAGTTAACAGGATGACTTTTATCAATTATTGAATTAAAAATTGCTCCACCTGTTTGTTGAGCTCCAAAGAAGCTTTGTCTTTCTGAAAAAGTAACATCATCAGCAGTTATTTCATTTGTATGAAAGTCTATTTCAGATAAATTTGATGAAACCCACTTAACAGAATTTCTGTATGCAATTAAATTTCCTCCATCCTCTATATAATCATTAATTTGATTTTTATTAATATTTCCACCAGTTGATTGATATTGATAACCTTCACTGTAATCTGGAAGGATTATATGAGTATATCTACTTAAATCAATATAGCCAAGATCGCTTACATCTAATTTAGTGATGGGTATATTGAACCTGGTATCTAAAAGATGCCATATTTCACCGGCATCATAACTTCTAACACCTTCACCTACAATAAGACCAATCTTAGGCTCTTTGACAATTTCAAAGTTATTTGACCCTAAATCAATCCCTTCAGTTATACCAGTAGATTGAGATTTAATATTTATTCCGGTTCTTGATGAAACATCAACTAATAGATTGTATATTTCATCAGAATTAAGAGATTGATTTTGAACAGAAACCATGTAAGTACCATAGTCAAAATTTTCACCATTAATTGCAAATGTTCTAGTCGCTGTTTTGACTCTTAATCCATTTTTTATTAATTCATAAACTGCTGCTTGAGCGTAATAGTCATGTGGTTCAAATAAGTATGCATAATCTGATTTATCATCAACGCTTCCAGTTATTCTTTCTAAATTTTGTACTTCTTCAGATTTTATTCCGAGTCTACCAGGCTTATTAAATCTGTCTGTTTTATCATAGTTTACATTAAAAGCTAATGGAAATGTCCATGCTGATACATCATAAAATAAACTGTCATTAAAACTGGTTTGAGTATCAAACATAGCTCTTATCAAAGTTCTTTTTGGTTGATTAAGAGGAACTATATAACTGTTTTCTTTAGAGTATTTTGTACCGTTTACCTCAACATCATGAGATAGAGTATTAAATTTAATTTTGTGGCTATTTAAAACATCAGCAAGGTGATGTACAGTAGATTTATCTTTCTGCTTACCAAAAATAATACTTTCATACTTATTAGCAGGATCTATCTGATCATCATAAAAGCCCTTCATATAATTAAGTAATTTTACTCTCATATTTTGAGCAGCCTTTAAAGTTGAAAAAGCTGCAGTTAGTTGATTTCTAATTGTAAAAGGGAAAGTTAGTATCCCATTAACACTTTCCTGTATGTGTCCTCTTGAACTTCCTTGTTCAAACAATATTCCAATACTTCCATTAGCATCAGGGTATGTTGAAGCTTTTCCAAAGAAAAAATCATCATAACTTTCTTCAGAATAATAAAGAGATCCAATTTTATTTAAAGCATCCTCATGGTAAGTTCCAATCTCCTTTGTAAGAGCTTGATTTAAGTCTGAGATTAAAGGATTCTTTCTTTCTGGAACACCAGGTTGAAAAAAGAATGATGAATTTGTACCCATCTCATGATGATCAGTAAGAATGTTAGGCATCCATTTTGTAAATGTTTCAATTTTCGCATTAGTTTCTGGTAATTGATTTGGTAGCATATCTCTATTCAAATCAAACCAATAATGATTTGTTCTTCCTCTAGGCCAGTATTGATTATATTCTCTATCACTAGGATCAGGATTTAAGCTTTGATTTTTATTCATATTAGCCCATTGTGAAAATCTTTGAAGACCATCTGGATTGAAACTAGGGTCTAATAAAATTACAGTATTATCAAGAAGCTCTTTTGTCTCATCAGAGTCACTTGCAAGAAGATGATACATTAATAGTAAGCTAGCATTTGACCCACTAGGTTCATCTCCATGAACAGAAAATCCTTGATAAACTACAATTGGCATATTAGAAGTATCAATATCAATATTTTTAGAATCTGATAATCTAAGATGTTGTTGTCTAATTTCTTCAAGATTAGAGTGGTTAGATTCACTCGTAATAATCATTAACCATGATGTTCTATTTTCATATGTCTTACCCCTTTTAACTAATTTAACTCTCTTAGAAGATTTAGAAAGCTCTTGAACGTAATGACTTAGTTTGTCATGACTTACATGAAATTCTCCAACTTGATGACCAATCACACTTTCAGGTGTTGGTATTGAAGAATTATATTGACTCATGTCATTTAAATAGTAATCCATTTGTACTTGAGCATTCAAACAGAATATAGGGGCTAGAATAAAAAATAGTTTTTTCATATTGGAAATAATTTAATATTTATTGATCATCATCTTCAAAGTCAACATCTGCAAAGTCTTTTTCTTCTTCAACATTTTCTTCTTTTACAGTTTCTTCTTCTTGTTTTTGAGGTTCTGAACTTTCTTTCTTTTCTTTCTTTGATTCAAAATCTTTATCGTGTTTTTCACTAATTACTTCAGTTCCCTTGTTTTCTATAATATAGTCACAAGTTTCTTTTAAAGAAGAATTAAATTCAGCAAAGTCTTCTTTATATAGGTATATTTTATGCTTTTTGTAGTAAAAAGTCCCATCTTCATTAGTAAATTTTTTGCTTTCAGTTATTGTTAGGTAATAATCTCCAGCTTTTGTTTCTCTTACATCAAAAAAATAAGTTCTTCTTCCTGCTCTTAATGCTTTAGAAAATATTTCTTCAGCATTGTAATCATTTTGATTTTCCATAATTTGTATTTTAATCAAATATAATCAAATCTACTTATTAACCTCGCTGTTTTGTTTTGCGTTGAGCTCTTTATAAAAACCTTCTTTAGAAATTAATTCATTATGAGTTCCTTTCTGAACTATCTTACCATTTTCTAAAACAATTATCTTATCTGCATGTCTAACACAAGAAACTCTATGACTAACAATTAATAATGTTTTATTATTAAAATTATTCTTCAAATTAGTAATGATTCTATCTTCTGTATCAGAATCTAAAGAAGAAAAGCAGTCATCAAATAAATATATATCAGAATCTTTTATAAATGATCTTGCTATTGAAAGTCTTTGAACTTGACCTCCTGATAAAGTAACCCCTCTTTCACCTAGAATTGTTTCATATCCTTTTTCAAATTTCAATATTTCATGGTCTATTTCAGATAAAACTGCAGCCTTTTGCACTTGATCTTTAGTGGCTTTAGGGTTTCCAAACTGAATATTTCTTTGAATACTTTCTGAAAACAAAAAGTTATTTTGAGGAACATAACTTATGATTTTTCTTAATTCACTCAATTTTAAAGATTTTAGGTTCTTATCTCCAATAAAAATATCTCCACTAGATGGATCGTAAATTCGACAAATTAAATCTAAAATTGAAGTTTTTCCTGAACCAACTTTTCCTACAATTCCAATAGTTTTTCCTTCTTCAATTTTTAAATCAAAAGAATTAAAAATTTCAATTCCAGTTTGATCATATTTAAATGATACATTTTTAAAAATAATACTTTTAGAATCTTTCTTAGAAATAGTTAAATCTCCATTTTTTAATTTTGTCTTTGAATCAAGAAATTCATTTATCCTTTTTTGAGATGCTTCTGCTTGTTTTACTATTGATGTTACCCAGCCTACAAGGGTTACTGGCCATGTTAACATATTAACATATATTATAAATTCAGCTATCACCCCAATTTCAATATTACCGTCAATAAATTCTTTACCACCAATATATATTACGATTAAATTACTTAATCCAATTAGAAATAAAATAATAGGAAAAAACCAAGCCTGAATTTTTGCAAGACTAAGATTATTTTTAAAACTTTCTAATGCATATTTGTCAAATTTGCCAAATATAAGATCTTGTATGTTAAATGATTTTAAAACTGATATTCCACTAAAACTTTCTTGTGAATATGTAGATAAGTCAGATAAACTCTCTTGAACCTTAGTACTCTTTTTATTAATTAAATCACTTATTTTATATATAAAAATCGATAATATTGGTAGAGGAATTAAACTGTAAATTGTGAGTTTAGGAGCTACGCTAAACATATATGATATAATTACTATAAATAAAATTATAGCATTAGTACCATACATCAAAACTGGACCATAGTACATTCTAACTTTACTAACATCCTCACTAATTCTATTCATAAGGTCACCAGTTCTGTTTTTTTTATAAAAAACTTGATCTAGTGATTGGTAATGAGAAAAAATTTCATTCTTAACATCAAACTCTATATATCTTGAAACATTTATAATTGTTTGCCTCATTAAAAAAGTAAAAAATCCAGAGATTAAAGATGCTCCAACTATAAATACAATGTTCAAAAGAAGAATTTCTTTTAATTCATCTGGAGAAACTGACTCAAGATTTAAATAATTTTCAATTGTAGTCATTGAATCACCAACAAGTCTAGGTGTTACTAATGAGAAAACTCTGGATACTACTGTAATGACTAGTCCTAGTAAAAGTTTTCCTTTGTATTTAAGTAAGAATTTATTTAGTCTCTTTAATTCTTTCATAGGGTAAACAAATATAAACTTTATAACTTCTAATTTATTTTAATTATATGTTATAATTGACTAATTTTGGCGAAGTTCTTTACAGATGTTAAACAGAAGACATATTCGTACTATAGTTATTCAATCAATATATTCAAACTCAGTTGAATTAATAGATCATAGTACACTAAAAACTCATATTACTAAAAGTTCATCAACCACACTAGATCTTTTTTATTGTATGATTGATTTCATTAAAGAAATCAATTTATATTTTAATAATATTGAATCAAAAAAATTTTCTTGTTCATTTGTAAGTCAAAATCCTTATTTCTTTTTTTTCAATAAGCTCAATCAAAAAAATTTTAAACGTAAACAACTAGTCAATTGGGACTTAAACTTAAACTACATAATTGATTTGCAATCAGATTTTATTGAACTTAATAAAAAGTATACTGAGTTAAATAAAGATGACAAAGACAGTAAGTTAGAATTTTTTATAGAAAGTTACTCTGATATTATCGCTGAATCTGACCTTCTTTATGAATTTTTAGAGGATCAAAATTTAAACTGGATTAATGATTTTCCTTACATAAACTCTTTTATTTTAAAAAATATAGAAAAAATTGATTTGCAAAATCCTAAATCTTTCCATTTACCATCCCTTTATGATTATCAAGATGAAATTGAATTTGGTCAAGATCTATTTAACAACATACTTTCAAATAACGAAGATTTAAAGAATCACTTGATTGGAAGAACACCTAACTGGGACTCTGAAAGGATTGCTAAGATTGATTATGCAATCTTGATTACTTCTATAGCTGAGCTTTTGTATTTCCCATCTATTCCTCCAAAAGTTACTATAAATGAGTATATAGAAATTGCTAAAGAATTCTCTTCGCCTAGCTCTGGGAAATTTATAAATGGTGTATTGGATAATCTAATAAAAGATTTAACTGACAAAGGTTTAATAGTTAAAACAGGACGAGGACTTATTTCGTAAAATTTAGTAATTTTGAAAAAAATAAATTATGAAATTCAATAGATATGTTTGTACAGTTATAGCCTTATCTCTTTTTTTATTTGCATGTAATGAAACTGCTGCAAGTAAGATTAAAGCTGATAATCAGTCAAATTCTCAGGCTCAACCAAGTTATGCTGAAATAACTTTTGATAATATATTCCATGATTTTGGAAATATAAAGGAAGGTGAAATCGCCAAAACTATTTTTAAATTTACAAACACTGGAAAAAATGATTTATATATTGTTGATGCAGTTGGGAGTTGTGGTTGTACAGTTCCAAAGTACCCAAAAAATATTGCTATAAAACCAGGAGGTAATGGAGAAATTGAAGTTAACTTTGATTCTAATGGAAGGCCTAATTTACAGCAAAAAATGATTAAAGTTTCTGCTAATACTCCAGATGGAGGACAGCTATTAAGAATACAAGCTTTTGTTGAACCTAAAAATAATTAATTATGGAATCTCAATTCCCTTATTTTCTATTACTAGCTCTAGTTTTTATTTTGTTTATTGTTATTCCTTCAATGAGAAGAAGTGGTAAAGAAAAAAAATTCTTAAAAAACTTAAAAAAAGGAGATAGAATTATAACAAAGTCTGGTGTTCATGCAAGAATTAACGAATTTGATGAAAAAAACACAACATGTGTTATTGATACTATGGCAGGTAAACTAAAAATTGAAAAATCTGCAATCTCTTTAGAGCTTTCATCAAATTTAAATACTTAATGTATAGCTTAATAAGAAGAATTCTTTTCCTTTTTGATGCAGAGTTAATTCATGAATTTTCAGTAAAGGCAATCAAAATCCTTAACTTATTTCCTTTTTCTAAACAGATACTTCGTTACTTTTTTCTTACAAATTCAAAAGTTCTAGAAAGAGACCTATTTGGTTTAAATTTTAAAAATCCAGTAGGTTTGGCTGCAGGCTTTGATAAAAACGCAGAATGTTACAACGAATTCTCAAATTTTGGTTTTGGTTTTATAGAAATTGGAACAGTTACACCTTTACCTCAGCCTGGTAATCCAAAAAAAAGAATTTTTAGATTAGTTGAAGATAGATCATTAATTAACAGGCTCGGATTCAACAATAAAGGTCTAGATGAAATAACTAAGAATCTCAGGAAAAAAAGAGACATTATAATAGGAGCTAATATTGGTAAGAATTTTTTTACTGAGAATAAAGACGGCCATAAAGATTACTTAAAATGTCTTCAAGGATTACATGATTTTGTTGATTACTTTGCAATCAACATTAGCTCACCTAACACAAAAAACCTAAGACAGTTTCATGACAAAAATCTTTTGAGGCCATTATTAGAAAGTTTAATTAACTATAACAATAGTAAATCTTCAAGAAAACCAATGTTGTTGAAAATCTCTCCCGATATAGAAAGAAAAGAATTGGATGATATTATTTCATTAGTTTCTGAACTAAAAATAGATGGTATTATAGCAACAAATACAACTATTTCAAGAGATAATTTAAAGTCAAAGCATAAAAATGAAACTGGAGGTTTGAGTGGAGAATTGTTGAAAGATAAGAGTAATGATATAATAAGATATCTTAGAAAAGAATTAGATAATAATTTTCCTATAATTGGAGTTGGTGGAATTATGAGTGCAGAAGATGCTATAGAAAAATTTAAATGCGGAGCTGATCTTGTTCAGTTATACACTGGTTTTATATATAAAGGACCCTCATTAATTAAAAAAATCAATAATTTGCTATTAAAATAAAACCATGAATAAATCTTTTTTTGCCCTATCTATAATTTTAATTGTTTCCTGTAATACATCTACAGATATTAATTATCCATTAACTGAAAAAAAAATAATGGTTGATACATATTTTGGAACTGATATAGAGGATCCATATAGGTGGCTTGAAGATGATCTTTCGTCAAATACAATGGACTGGGTAGATAGTCAAAATGAAGTAACTTTTGATTATTTAAATTCGATTCCATACAGAGATAAGCTGAAAAATAAATTAACAACTATTTGGAACTATGAGAAACAAGCCAGCCCATTTTATAGAGGTGATTATATTTATTATTACAAAAATGATGGTCTGCAAAATCAATATGTTGTATATAGAAAAAAAATTAATTCAGCTTCGGATGAAGAAGTTTTTCTAGACCCAAATAGCTTCTCAGATGATGGAACTATTTCACTTACAGGACTTTACTTTTCAAATGACGGAAAATTTCTTTCATATTTAATCTCTGAAGGAGGTAGTGATTGGAGAAAAGCAGTCGTAATGAATACTGAAACAAAAGAAATAATTGGAGACACTCTTACAAATATTAAGTTTAGTGGAGTTTCATGGAAGGGTAATGAAGGCTTTTACTATTCTTCATACGATAAACCCAAGGGGAGTGAACTTACAGATTATACAGATAGACACAAGCTTTATTATCACCAATTAGAAGAAGAGCAAGAATCTGATAATATAGTTTTTGGTAATTCAGAACTTAAGTATAGATATGTTTCAGGAAGTGTATCAGACGATAACAATTATTTATTTATCTCTGCTTCAAATTTAACTGATGGAAACAAATTGTTTATGATAGACTTAGTTAATAATCCAAAAAAAATTCAGACTATAAGTAATGATGAATCAACAGATGATAATATTGTGGACACTGATGGTGATACTTTTTATATTTTCACAAACTATGATGCCCCAAATAAAAGATTAGTAAAAACATCTGCAAATAAATTAAATAGAAATAATTGGAAAGATGTAATTCCTGAGAGTAAAAATGTTTTTTCAGTAAGTGCTGGTAGTGGATATTTTTTTGCAAAATATTTGGTTGATGCAGTTTCAGAGGTTCGTCAATATAAATATAATGGAGATTTAGTTAGAATAATTGATTTGCCTGGACTTGGAAGTGCTAGTGGATTTTATGGTGAAAAAGATCAAGAAGAATTATATTTTTCATTTTCTAATTATTATACCCCTGGTAGCCTATATTCATTTGACCCAGATAATGGAGATTATGATCTATATTGGAAACCTGAAATTGAATTTAACTCATCTGAATATACTTCTAAGCAAGTTTTCTATAAATCAAAAGATGGTACAAGTGTTCCTATGATGATTACTCATAAGAAAGATCTAGTTTTAAACGGTAAGAACCCAACAATACTATATGGATATGGAGGCTTTAATATATCTAGAACTCCAGGGTTTAGTGTTCCAAATGCTGTTTGGATGCAATTAGGTGGAATTTATGCAGTGCCAAATATTAGAGGAGGAGGTGAGTATGGAAAAGAATGGCATAACTCTGGAACAAAGCTAAAAAAACAGAATGTATTTGATGATTTTATTGCTGCAGCTGAGTATCTTATATCATCAGATTATACATCTTCTGAATATTTAGCTTTAAGAGGTGGGTCTAATGGTGGTTTATTGGTAGGAGCTGTTATGACTCAAAGACCTAATTTAATGAAAGTTGCATTACCTGCAGTTGGTGTTCTAGATATGCTAAAATACCACAAGTTTACTTCAGGAGCAGGTTGGGCTTTTGATTATGGTACTTCAGAAGAATCTGAAGAGATGTTTAAGTACTTGTTAAATTATTCCCCAGTTCATAATGTAAAAGAAAACACATCATATCCAGCTACTCTTATTACAACAGGGGATCATGATGACAGGGTTGTACCTGCTCATTCTTTTAAGTTTGCAGCTCATCTTCAAGATAAACACGTAGGTGAAAATCCAGTTTTAATTAGGATAGAAAAAGATGCTGGTCATGGTTCAGGCACACCTTTATCAAAAACAATTGAACAATATTCAGATATTTTTGGATTTACTTTATACAATATGGGAGTCCAAAAAATAAAACTTTAATCAAAGTAACTAAAGCTTTCATTAGCTTTAATACTCTTTAGCGTTTCATAAATTAGTTTAATAACATTTTCTACATCTTCTTTTTGAACCATTTCAACAGTAGTGTGCATATATCTTAAAGGAAGAGATATAAGTGCTGATGGAACACCTCCATTGCTGTAAGCAAATGCATCAGTATCTGTCCCTGTGTATCTAGATGAAGCTGCTCTTTGAAAAGGTATTTTATTTTTCTCTGCTGTAGTAATAATCTTTTCTCTAAGAATATTTTGAACTGCAGGTGCATAAGAAATAACGGGCCCTTTACCTATTTTAGTATCTCCCTGTTTCTTTGCTTCTATCATTGGAGTTGAAGTGTCGTGAGTAACATCAGTAACTATAGCAACATCTGGTTTTAAAGTATTGGTAATCA
>SGZE01000005.1 GCA_004214015.1 Flavobacteriales bacterium
ATGTACAACTCAAAGATATCTGGATTAGGAATGTATGTTCCTGAAAATGTTGTTACTAATGATGATCTTTCAAAAATCATGGATACATCAAGTGAATGGATAATTGAAAGAACAGGAATTAAAGAAAGAAGGCATATAAAGAAAGGAGACGGCAATTCAACTGCAATTATGGGTGTAAAGGCTGCTGAAATTGCTATGAAAAGAGCAGACATAGAAAAAAATGAAATTGATTTAATTCTTTTTGCAACTCTAAGTCCAGATTATTATTTTCCAGGAAGTGGAGTCTTGGTTCAGGAGATGTTAGATATTCCAACATGTCCTGCAATGGACATAAGAAATCAATGTTCAGGTTTTATTTATGCAATTTCAACTGCAGACCAATATATAAAGTCTGGCATGTATAAAAATATTTTAGTTATTGGTTCTGAAAATCATTCTGGTGGACTGGATATGACAACAAGAGGAAGAGGTGTATCAGTTATATTTGGTGACGGTGCAGGTGCTGTTGTAGTTTCAAGAGAAGAGGATTTAACTAAGGGAATACTTTCTTCACATCTTCACTCAGAGGGAAAGTATGCAGAAGAACTTGCATTAATTGGTCCTAGTACAAATAGATGGGTTCCTGAAATCTTAGATGCAAATGATCCTGAAGATATATCTTACTACCCTAATATGAATGGTCAATTAGTTTTTAAAAACGCTGTAGTTCGTTTTTCAGAAGTAATTATGGAAGGACTAAAACATAATAACATTAGTCCAGATATGATAGATATGCTTATACCTCATCAAGCTAATCTTAGAATTTCTCAGTTTGTTCAAAAGAAGTTTGGTCTTTCTGAAAACCAGGTTTATAATAATATTCAAAGGTATGGAAATACAACAGCTGGTTCAATACCTATAGCTTTGACAGAGGCATGGCAGGAAGGTAAAATTAAGGAAGGTAATATAATCGTGCTTGCAGCCTTTGGTAGTGGTTTTACTTGGGGAAGCACAATTATAAGGTGGTAATTTAAATTTAATATTATGTCTTTAAAAAATATCCTTTTAGTTATATCTCTAGGTATAACATATTTTGTCATTAATTATGCTTTCTTATCTACAGAGAGTTATTCTTCAATGGAAGATTATATTAGTTCTACAAAGAATGAATTTAGTTATGAGATTGAAGATATTATTTATGAAGAAGAATGGACAGGATTTCACATTAAGATGATTTCAGGTGAATGGTTAGATTCAAAGAAAGTAGAAAATACTGAATGGTGGCATTATGTAGATATAGTTATTCCTAAAGAAACTAAAACTGACACTGGAATAATGTTTATTGATTCAGGAGTTGAAGATGAAACTTATTTTAGACTTGATTCAACATCTATAGGCTATGCTTTGAAAGCAAAATCAATAATTGTTAATATTCATAATATTCCATTTCAACCAATTAATTTTTTAGACTCTGAACAAGAATCATTTTATGAGGATGATTTGATTGCATTTGCATGGAATCAATTTTTAGAAAAAGGAGCTAAACAAAAAGACATTGAATGGTTACCTAGATTGCCAATGACTAGAGCAGTTGTCAGAGCAATGGATTTAGCTCAGGAAATTGCTTTTCAAAACAGTGTAAGTTTGAATGATTTTGTAGTTTCTGGAGCTTCAAAAAGAGGATGGGCAGCTTGGACTACTGCTGCAGTCGATTCTCGAGTAATTGGCGTTGTTCCAATGGTAATTGATATGCTAAATTTAGTCCCATCATTTGAAAATCATTTCAGAAGCTATGGAGAGTTTTCTCCTGCAGTTCAATCTTATATTAATTATGATATTCAAGATTGGATGGATACAGAGGAATTTAAAATTCTATTAAGCTATGTTGAGCCTTTTTCTTTCAAAGAAAACTTTACTATGCCTAAGTATATTATTAATGCTGGTTCAGATGAGTTTTTTTCTACGGATTCATGGAGGTTTTACTATGATAAACTCCCGGGAGACAAACTTTTAAGATACGTTCCTAATACAAATCATTCATTAAATGGAAGGTACCTTAATAATGATTTATTAAGTTATTTCTATAGAATAATTAATGATATTAATATGCCTACTTTAAAATGGGATTTAAGTGATAATAACTTAAATGTAGCTCTAGATTATGAAGGAAATTATAACGTATCAATATGGAGTGCGAAGAACCAAAATGGAAGAGATTTTAGGCTATGGCAAGAAGGTGAGCTTTGGCAAAAAACAAATATTCAAAAATCTAGTAACAACAACTATAAAGTTGAAATAAATAACAAATCAACTGGCTATGAGGCTATTATGATGGAGTTTGAAATAGACCCAGAATCAGATTATCCATTTATAATTTCTACTGGTCCATTTGTTATTCCAGAATCTTATCCTTTCAATAAATATGAGCCTTTAAAATAAGACTTATTAACTTCCAGATATATTAAATTATCAATTAGTAAAAAAATTTGAATCGTATAATAATTTTTATATCTTTCGATTCTCAATTATTGAAAAATATTATGAAAATGAAAAAAATATTATTTGCCTTAGTCCTCTCTGTTTTCGTTGGCTCTACATTTACAAACAATGTTTATGCAACGACTTCAATTAATAGTATAGTTACTATTCAGGATTCACAAGATGAGTCAATGATGGAAGCAAGCTCTGAAGAATCTGCTGCTGGCTTTACTCAAGAATTAAAGAAACGTTTTATAGAAGGTGGCCCTGGTTTTATGGGGATCGTTCTGATTTGTCTTATTCTTGGTCTAGCAATCTCAATTGAAAGAATCATCTACTTAAACCTATCAACAACTAATTCAGAAAAACTTACGGGTGATGTTGAAGAAGCTCTTAAATCGGGTGGTGTTGAAGCTGCTAAAGAAGTATGTAGAAATACCAAAGGCCCTGTTGCCTCAATCTTTTATCAAGGATTGGATAGAGCTAAAGATGGCGTAGAAAGTGCTGAAAAAGCTGTAATATCATACGGTGGTGTTCAAATGGGACAGTTAGAGAAAAATGTTTCATGGATATCTCTATTTATAGCACTTGCTCCAATGCTTGGTTTTATGGGTACTGTTATTGGTATGATTAATGCATTTGATAGAATTGAAGCAGCTGGTGATATGCAACCTTCTTTAGTAGCAGGTGGTATTAAAATAGCACTTTTAACAACTGTTTTCGGTCTTATTGTTGCAATTATATTACAGGTTTTCTATAACTATATAGTAGCAAAAATTGATTCAATAGTAAATGATATGGAAGATGCATCAATTACTTTAATTGATATACTTTCTGCTCAAAAAAAATAAAATATTATGAATCTTGAAAAAATAACAAGGATCGGGTGTATAGCCCTTGGAGTACTAGGTGTAATATTTCTAGGAATTGTATTTGCAAGTGGAGATGATAGCATAAAAATGAATGCCGCTTCGGGTAACTTTGCTGCAATAACACCAATAATTCTTCTTAGTCAGTTAATTTTAATAATAGCTGTAATAGTTACATTAATCTTTTCATTAAGAGGTATTGCAAAAGATAAAGCGAAGATGAAAAATGCTGCTAAGTCTGCAGGTTTATTCCTCGCAGTTATACTAATTGCTTTTCTTCTTTCAAATGGTGTAGAAACACCAATGAGAGATGGTAAAGTTCTTTCAGCTATGGGATCAAAATTAGTAGGTACAGGTCTACGTGTGTTCTATATCTTGTCAATTATAGCAGTCGGACTAATGATTTTACCAGGAATTAAAAATTCTATAAAAAAATAAGATATGGCTAAAAGAAAAGCTCCAGAAGTTAATGCGGGATCAATGGCTGACATTGCCTTTTTACTTTTGATTTTCTTTTTGGTAACTACCACCATTGAAACTGATAGTGGGATTAATAGAAAACTCCCTCCTATGGAAGATCAAATTGATCCACCAATTATCAGAGAAAAAAATATTTTTACTGTTGTAGTTAACAAGAATAATCAACTACTTGTTGAAGAATCATTAACAGATATTAAGGACCTTAGAGGTCTTGCTGTTGAATTTCTCGATAACGGAGGAGGTTCTGGTGACGAAGCATGTTCTTACTGTCAAGGTAATGGAGATTCTAGATCTTCTGATAATCCAGATAAAGCTATTATTTCATTAAAAAATGATAGAGAAACTGAATATAAAGTATATATAGCAGTTCAAAATGAATTGGTAGCTGCATACAATGAACTTAGAAATAGAGAATTTGCAAGATTGAATCCAAACATTGGTATTTCATATGTTGAAGCTGACTTAATATATAGCGATCCTAGAACATCTGCTGATGATAAAATTAGCTTGAAAGAGAAATTAGATGTTGTTAAATTATTATATCCTCAAAAATTATCTGAGGCTGAACCAAGTAAAGTAAATTAAGTATGGCAAAGTTTAATAAAAAGAAAAGTGGAGATCTTCCAGCAATATCAACGGCATCTTTGCCTGATATAGTATTTATGTTATTATTCTTTTTTATGGTAGCAACAGTTATGCGAGATAGTACGTTAATGGTTCAAAACACTCTCCCTGCTGCTGATCAAGTTCAAAAGCTTGATAAAAAGGATAGAGTTATTTATATATATGCAGGAAAACCTTCAACTAGATATGTTGACACATATGGTTCACAAGCTAGAATTCAGTTAAATGATAAATTTGGAACTGTTGAAGAAGTGGGTGCATTTGTCTTGGCAGAAAGAGCTGCAAAGCGAGAAGAACTTCAAAATGTTCTAACAACTGCATTAAAAGTTGATAGTGATACTAAGATGGGTATAATTAGCGATATTAAGCAAGAGTTGCGTAAAGTTAACGCTCTTAAGCTAAACTATACAACAAGAGTTGGAGACTATACTCAAAATTTTAACTAGAAAAAATCTATTTTTTCTAACATTTCTAATTTCTTTTAGTCTTTTCAGTCAATCCAACCCAGAACAATTAGAAGAGAATTATAGAGAGGATCAGTTCTATTTTGGTTCAAGTTATTTTATTCAAAGTGAGTCGATTCCAGATTTTAAACAAAATGGATTTTCTGGTAATTTTCAATTTGGTTTTATTAGAGATTTTCCTATAAATAATAATTCAACTAAAGCAATTGGAATTGGTTTAGGGTATGAAAGAAACTTTTTTACTTCAAATATTCAGCCTATTCAGGAAAATTCTAAAATAGATTATAGGATAGTTGTTAGTAAATTTTTAGAGTCTAAAAATAAAATTTCCTTTTCTTCAATTGCTATTCCAATTGAATACAGATGGAGAACATCTGATATTAATGAATTTAAATTCTGGAGAGTTTATTCTGGGTTTAAATTAAAAAAGAACTTTCCATTATACTCAAACCCTTCTTATGGAAGTGAACTTAAAATTGATGAAATTGAAGATTGGACAAGTTCAATTTATCTTAATGCTGGTTATAACACATGGAACATATCATTAGAGTATGATTTAAATCCATTGATTAAAAATAAAAAAACTCTTGATGGAGATAATTTAAATCTTAGTTTTTTTAGATTAGGTTTAATTTTCTATATATTATAGTTCTTTTCTCAGCCTAGCTACAGAAATATCAAGTTGTTCTCGATATTTTGAAACAGTTCTTCTTGCTACTTTATAGCCTTTATCAGATAATTTATTTGATAGTTCTATATCTGATAAAGGTTTGTTTTTATCTTCTTGATCTACAATTTCTTTCAATATTTTTTTTATTTCAATAGTAGAGATTTCTTCACCTTCTTTATTTTTCATTCCTTCTGAAAAATAACTCTTTAAAAGCTTTATTCCATAAGGAGTTTCAATGTACTTACTATTAGCGACTCTTGATATTGTAGAGATATCCATATTAATTATTTCAGCAATATCTTTTAATATCATTGGTTTTAGGTTTATTTCCTCCCCAGTTAAAAAATACTCCTTTTGAAAATTGACAATTGCATTTACTGTTTGGAATAAGGTTTGGTGTCTTTGTTCAATTGCTTCTATAAACCACTTAGCTGAATCAAGTTTTTGTTTTAAAAACTGCATTGCCTGATTTTGAGACTTAGTTTTTTTAGGATCATTTTTATATCCTTCAAGAATATTTTTATAGGAATTTGAGAGCCTTAATTCTGGCGAGTTTCTTTTATTAAGTTCAACTATGAAATTTCCATCTTCAATTGTTAAAATAAAATCAGGAACTATAGTATTATTTGAGAATTCACTTGTAATGGATCCTCCAGGCTTAGGATTTAATCTTGATATTTCCTCAATTGCATCTTTTAAATCTTCTTGAGATAAACTTAATTTTTCAGAAAGTTTTGAAAATTTCTTTTTTGAAAATATCTCAAATTCATTTTCTAAAATTTTAATTGAATTTATTACTGATTTTTTTAAACTATTTTTTCTCTTAAGTTGAATTAAAAGACATTCTTTTAGTGATCTGGCTCCTACTCCAGCTGGATCTAGATCTTGTATTTTTTCTAATATTGATAATACATCCTTTTTTGTAGCTACAATATTTTGAGTAAAAGCTAAATCATCAATTATATCATCAATCTCTCTTCTTAAATATCCACTTTCATCAATACTACCAATTAAAAACTCACATATTGGTTTTTCAAAATCTTTTAGAATTAAATTATTTGATTGATTATCAAGAAATTGATGGAAACTTAACGATGATTTTGTTTGATAATTTGTGCTCTCTTCTTGATTAGAATAATAGTTTTGATTGAAATCTTCAGGTTCATCTGAAAGATAATCATCAACATTAACATCTCCCTCTTCGTTATTTGATTCAAATTCGTTAGAATCATTTTCTACTGACTCTTTGCCTAGTTCAATAGCTGGATTTTCTTCAATCTCATTTTTAATTTTCTGCTCTAATTCAGCTGTTGTAAGTTGTATTAACTTCATCAACTGAATTTGTTGAGGAGAAAGCTTTTGAGATAACTTTAATTGTAGTTTTTGATTAAGCATTTTGAATAGCTACTTAAACAAAAGTAAGAAAAGAATTAATTCATTCTAAAATGAAGCATTTTTAGGAGTCCTAGGATATGGAATTACATCTCTAATATTTTGCATTCCTGTACAAAACATTACTATTCTTTCAAATCCTAAACCAAATCCACTGTGAGGGACTGTTCCATATTTTCTGAGGTCTAAGTACCACCATAATTCTTTTTCATCAATTCCTATTTCTTGAATACGTTTCTTTAGAATATCTAATCTCTCTTCTCTTTGCGACCCACCAATTATTTCACCAATACCTGGAAATAAAACATCCATTGCTCTAACTGTTTTCTCATCACTATTTAGTCTCATATAGAATGCTTTAATACTTGCAGGATAATCATAAATAACAACAGGAGATTTAAAATATTTCTCTACCAAAAATCTTTCATGTTCACTTTGAAAATCACATCCCCATTCATCTATTATATAATTAAATTTCTTCTTTTTATTATAATTAGAATTTCTAAGAATTTCAAAAGCTTCTGTATATGAAACTCTGACAAACTTATTGTCAATGGTAAATTTTATTTTATCAATTAAACTAAGTTCACTTCTTTCAATCTTTGGTTTTTGACTTTCTTCTTTTTTAAGTCTTTCATCAAGAAATATCAAATCATCAGAACAATTATCTAAAATATATTGAAGTATATATTTTAAAAATGATTCAGCAAGATTCATGTTATCATTCAGATCGTAAAATGCCATTTCAGGCTCAATCATCCAAAATTCAGAAGCATGTCTTGAAGTATTTGAATTTTCTGCTCTAAAAGTTGGACCAAATGTATATACATTTCCAAGTCCTAGAGCATATGTCTCAGCTTCTAATTGACCTGAAACAGTTAGGCTAGTTTTTTTACCAAAAAAATCTTTTGAATAATCGATATCTTTTGTATCAATTTGATCTTCATTTAATGTAGTAACCCTAAACATCTCTCCAGCTCCTTCAGCATCACTAGAAGTTATTATTGGTGTATTAACATAGTTAAAGCCATTTGTGTTAAAAAAATTGTGGATTCCAAAAGCTAGTTTAGATCTAATCCTCATTACAGAACTAAATGTAGAGGTTCTGATTCTTAAATGGGCTTGTTCTCTTAAAAATTCAAAGCTATGTTTCTTTGGTTGAATAGGATATTCATCAGGATCTGATTGACCAAGTATATCTATACTTAATACTTGTATTTCGAAATTTTGACCTTTTCCAATACTCTTGATTAAATCACCTTTAATTATAAGTGAACTTCCAACAGTTATTTTTTTTAAAATTTCTTCTTTTATAGAGGATTCTGTAATTACACATTGAATGTTTTTAATTGTAGAGCCATCATTTAATTCAATAAATTTTTTTCCTCTAAAAGCTCTAACCCATCCACCTACAATAACATTTTTATTAACATCAGGGGATGTGTATATATCCTTAATCTTTTGTAAGTCCATATTTTATAAAGTTAGAATGTCTTTCTCTTTAACTGAGAGCATTTCATCTACTTTTTTGATGTATTTATCTGTTAAATCTTGACTATCAATTTCAAGATTAGATTTTAGATCATCAGATATTTCTAGATTTTTAATTTTATTATTACTATCCTTTCGAGTATTTCTAATACTTACTTTTGCAGATTCAGATTCAGATTTTGCAAGCTTAGTTAATTCAATTCTTCTTTCCTCTGTCAAAGGTGGAATATTAATTAACAATGATTCACCATTATTAACAGGATTAAGTCCAAGATTTGAGTTAATTATACTTTTTTCTATTTCTTCCAATATACTTTTTTCCCATGGTTGAATACTAATAGTTTGTGCATTTGGAGTACTTACTGAAGCAACCTGATCTAATGGTGTCATATTACCATAATATTCAACTGTTATGCCTTTTAGCATAATAGGGTTAGCTTTACCAGCTCTAATTTTTGCTAATTCAGTTTCTAAGTGATTAATAGCAGATTTCATGTTTAGTTCTGCACTTTCGACTATTTCTTGATTGTTTTCCATAATTAAAAATTATTTTGAAACTTTTGTTCCAACTTTTTCACCCATTATAACTCTTGTTAAATTTCCCTTTGTATTCATGTCAAATACAATTATTGGAAGTTCATTTTCTTTACTTAGAGTAAATGCTGTAGTATCCATTATTTTTAAACCTTTTTTGATAGTTTCTTCAAATGAAATATTGTCAAATTTAACTGCTTCTTTATTTTTTTCAGGATCTTCATTATAAATTCCATCTACTCTTGTTCCTTTTAAAATAACATCTGCATTGATTTCTATTGCCCTAAGAACTGCTGCTGAATCAGTTGTAAAATATGGGTTTCCGGTTCCTGATGCAAAAATTACAACACGTCCTTTTTCTAAGTGTCTAGTAGCTTTTCTTTTTATAAACGGTTCAGCAATTGATTCCATTTTAATTGCTGATTGAAGTCGTGTAGGAATATCCATATTTTCTAATGCATTCTGAAGAGCTAAACCATTGATTACAGTAGCCAACATACCCATGTAATCTGCTTGAACTCTATCGATCCCATCTTTTGACCCAGTTAAACCTCTGAAAATATTTCCTCCTCCTATAACAATAGCAATTTCTACTCCTTGTTTATGAATTTGTTTTATCTCTTCAGCATAAACGACAAGTCTATCATTATCAATACCATAAGAGTTTTTTCCTAGTAGAGCTTCGCCACTGAGTTTAAGTAGTATTCTATTGTATTTCATTGTCTTTGGAATAATGCAAATATAATTATAAAGTTTTAACTTCTATTCAATCTTAAGTGCATTAAGAACAGAATAGTCACCAATATTTACTCGTCTAAGTTCAAATAAATATGATCCAGAATTTAACTTTTCACCATAATCATTTGCTATCGATCTAATATAAGTCCCCTTTGAACATTTTATATGGAATTCAACATATGGAGATGAAAAATTAATAATATTAAATTCATGTATTTGAATTTCTCTTTCTTGAATTTCAATTTTTTTATTTTCTCTTGCATATTCATACATTCTTTTTCCATCTTTTTTAATTGCAGAAAATATTGGCGGTTTCTGCATTTTTTTACCAATAAATTTCTTAGACATATTTTTCAAATCAAGTTCTTCAATGTGATCATAATTAAAAACTTCATTTACTTCAGTTTCACCATCGAATGAAGGAGTAGTTTCACCTAGTTTAAATTTCCCTGTATAGGTTTTTAATTGATTTTGATATTCTGAAATTTTTTTGGTTTGCTTTCCAATACAAATAATTAATAAACCAGTTGCTAATGGATCAAGAGTACCTGCATGACCAACTTTAATTCTCTTAATTTTAAACTTTGAAACTAATGATTTTCGGATATATTTTACAACATCAAAAGAAGTCCATTTAAGAGGTTTGTCAACTAATAACATCTTACCGTTTAGGATATCATCATGAGTGATTTGATCTAAATCATATTTTACCATTACTCTTTATCTCTGTAAAGAATTGAAACTATACACATAATAAAGCCTGATATAACAACTAATGGAGCTAATCGAATACGTCTAAAACTATATATTTCATTGTTAAAAACATCAGGATTATTAGATCCTCCACCTGACATTAAAAGAAATCCTACCCCTATGATGAGTATAGATAGAAATAGAATTTGATATCTTTTTTTACTAAATAAAAATTGTTTTTTTTTCATTGAACTATCTTACAAATTTTAACTTTAAATATCTCTGTGTTATAAAAAAAGAACTTACGAATGAAGTTGTTATCCCAAAAATAATAATAAAACAACCTAGTATTAATAAATCATTAAACTTTGTAAAAAAATCAATGTCTTCAATTTGATTGCTTAATTGTATTATTAATATCAATAGTAACAGTATTGAAGCTATAGAAGAGAGAAAGCTAATTTTAATATATGTCCAAATAAAAGGTTTTCTTATGAACCTTCCTGTTGCTCCTACTAATTGCATAGTCTTAATAATTTCTCTTTTTGAATAAATTGAAATTTTAATAGAGTTATTTATTAAAATGAAGCTAGTTATAAAAAAGACAATGCTTAAAATAAATATCCATAAACCAATTTTTTCAAAGTTTTTGTTCAATGCATCAACAAGTGGTTTGTCATACTCAACTTCTTCAATAAAGTCAAAGTTGTTCAAGTTTTTAATAAATTTTTCAATTGAATAAATATCTATCTTGTCACTATATAATTGAACTGAAATAGCATCTAAAAGAGGATTATATCCTAAGAAACCAACAAATTCTTCTCCTATTTCTTTTGAAAAAATCTCTGCAGCATCTTCCTTAGCTAAATAGGTTATTTCCTTTACATCATCATTAAGGTTTAAAAATTTAATTAATTGCTTATTTTCAAATTCTTTAGTTTCATTTTTAAGATAAACATTAACCAAAATATTTTCCTTAAAGTAACTTTCAACTGATGAAGATTTTAAGTAAATGAATCCGATTAATGATAATGTAAATAATACAACAGTATTTATAAGAAATATTGAAATTAAGTTACTTCTAACTTTTTTATTTTCTAAATTATTTTTGGCCTTCAAACTATTGTAAAAGTAATAAACAAATAATAAATTAATTTTTATGTTAATTAAATAAGTTCTTCCTTTGTGAAAATTAACATTACGTGAATTATAATTTTCTTGAAATAGAGAAAAAATGGCAAGAATTTTGGAAAGAAAACAAAACTTATAAAGTAGGTTTTTCTTCTAAACCAAAACTATATGTTCTAGATATGTTTCCTTATCCATCAGGAGCTGGTCTTCATGTTGGACACCCATTAGGATATATTGCAAGTGATATTTATTCAAGATATAAAAGACATAATGGATTTAACGTTTTACATCCTCAAGGATACGATTCTTTTGGTTTACCTGCTGAACAATATGCAATTAAAACGGGTCAACATCCAAAAAAAACAACTTTAGATAATATAACTATGTATAGAAATCAATTAGATAGAATTGGTTTCTCATTTGATTGGTCTAGAGAAATTAGAACTTCAGACCCTAACTATTATAAATGGACTCAATGGATATTTGTTTTAATGTTCAATTCTTATTATTGTTCTATTGATGATAAGGCTAAAAATATTGAAAATTTAATAAGCTCATTTAATAAAGAAGGTGATAAATTATATAAAGATCAACTTACAGATTTAGGTTACTCTTTTACTCATTTAGAATGGAATGCATTTAATGCTAAAGAAAAGTCAGAAATCTTAATGAATTTTAGACTTGCATATTTAACTGATGGTGAAGTAAATTGGTGTGAAGAATTAGGAACAGTTTTAGCTAATGATGAAATTATTAATGGAGTTAGCGAACGTGGAGGATATCCTGTAACTAAAAGAAAGGTTAAGCACTGGTGTCTTAGGATAAGTGAATATTCTGAAAGACTATTAGGCGGTCTAGATAAAATTGATTGGCCAGATCCGCTAAAAGAAATGCAAAGAAATTGGATTGGAAAATCCAAAGGTGTTTCTATAAATTTTAAAGTAGAAAATTCAAATAAATCTATTGAAGTTTTTACTACTAGGCCTGATACAATTTTTGGAGTTTCTTTTTTAACTATAGCACCTGAATATAAAGACATAAAGGATTTATCAGTATCTAAAAATAAATCTGTTATTGAAGAATATATTAGTGAAGTTTCAAAAAAATCTGAAAGAGATAGGCTGTCAGATGTTAAAACTGTATCAGGTGTTTTTTCAGGATCTTATGCAATACATCCATTTAATGGAAATAAAGTGCCTATATGGATTTCTGACTATGTTATTGCAAGCTATGGAACTGGTGCTGTAATGGGAGTTCCTGCTGGTGATCAGAGAGACTTTGATTTTGCTAATAAATTTCAAATAGATATACCTAATATTTTTGAAGATATAGATATATCAAATGCAGCTTTTTCTGATAAAACAGGTTTTAAATTAACCAATTCTAAATTTCTTGATGGTAAAGATTATAATGAGTCAATAGAGATAATAATTAATGAAATTGAAAATAAGAATATTGGAAAATCCAAAATTCAATATAAATTAAGAGATGCTACATTTAGTAGACAAAGATACTGGGGAGAACCAATTCCTATTTATTACAAAGATGGAATTCCAAAAAATATTGAACTCGATCACCTTCCCTTAAAACTTCCTGAGGTTGATAATTTCTTGCCAACTAAAAATGGTGATTCTCCTCTTGGAAATTCAAAAGCATGGGCGTGGAATGAAAAGGATAAAAAAGTAACGAATAATGATAATGTAAATGAAGTTGATACTTTTCCAATTGAATTAAATACCATGCCAGGGTGGGCAGGTAGTTCATGGTATTTTTATAGATATATGGATCCAACTAATAGTGAGAATTTTGTTTCAGAAGAATCCCAAAACTATTGGTCAGATATAGATGTTTATTTTGGTGGAAGTGAACATGCTACAGGTCACTTGTTATACTCTAGATTTTATCAAAAATTCCTATATGATCTTAATTTGCTAAAAAAAGATGAATATGCAAAGAAGCTTGTAAATCAGGGTATGATTCTTGGAAATTCAGCATTTATTTTCCGTAAATCAGGAACTTCAGAATATTTATCAAAAAGTCTAATATCTAATATTAAAGTTGACAAAATTCGAATTGACATAAAGTATGTTGGGGTTGAAGATAAGGTAGATATTGATCTTTTGAAGAAAGAGGATAAAGACTTTAAAGATTCTGTATTTATTTCTGAAAATGATATGTTTATATGTGTGCGCGAGCAGGAAAAGATGTCAAAATCAAAATTTAATGTTGTTAATCCAGATGAAATATGTAATCAATATGGGGCAGATACTTTGAGAATGTATGAAATGTTCCTTGGTCCAATTGAGCAATCAAAACCATGGGATACAAGAGGAATTTCTGGAGTTCATTCATTTTTAAAAAAATTCTGGAACTTATTTTTTATAGATGATGAAATAAATTTATCAAGTGATGAACCGTCTAAAGAATCACTTAAATCTCTCCACAAAACAATTAAAAAAGTATCAGAGGATATAGAAAAACTAAGTCTAAATACTTGTATAAGTTCATTTATGATTTGTATAAATGAATTAAGCTCAATGAACTGTAACAATCGATTAATACTCAAAGATTTATTAATACTTATTTCCCCTTTTGCTCCACATTTTGCTGAAGAGCTTTGGAGTCAAATAGGCAATTCTAAGTCTATTGTTGAAGAAAAATATCCTAAGTTTGAAGAAAAATATTTGGTCGAATCAGAAAAGGTTTATCCTGTTTCATTTAATGGTAAAACTAAGTTTACTTTAAATCTTTCATTAGATTTAAATCATCAAGAAATTGAAAAAGCAGTTTTATCTAATGAAAAAACTAAATCTATATTAAATAATAACAATCCGAAGAAAATTATAATTGTTCCTGGTAAAATTATAAATATCGTTATATGATAGATCCTATATTTGAAGTTATTGGACTATCAGCTGCCTTTCTTACTACTTCAGCATTTATCCCTCAGGTATACAAAATATACAAAGAAAAAAATGCTGATGGTATTTCTCTAACTATGTACATAATATTGTTTACAGGCGTCATACTTTGGTTTGTTTATGGACTCCTAATTGGAAGTTTATCGATAATTATAGCTAATGGAGTAACAGCTTTGTTACAATTAAGCATTATTATTTTTAAGTTAAAAAATTGATAATTTTCTTTAATTTATTTAGACTTATTCTAACTTTACAAAAAATAAAAATATGTACTTTGGTTACTATGATTTAGACTACTTTTTAATTCTAATACCTATTATTGCATTAAGTTGGTATGTCCAACATATGCTTAAATCAAAATTTAAAAAGTTTTCAAAACAAACTTTATCTGCCAATCTCTCAGGTAAAGAAATTGCTGAAAAAATGTTAAGTGATCATGGAATTTATGATGTCAAAGTAATCAGTGTTAAAGGTCAGCTTTCAGATCATTACAATCCTCAAAAAAAAACAGTTAATTTAAGCCAAAGTGTTTATAATGAAAGAAATTCTGCTGCAGCAGCAGTTGCTGCTCATGAATGTGGGCACGCTGTTCAACATGCAAAAGGATATGAGTGGTTAAAGATGAGATCAATTCTTGTCCCTATGGTCGGAGTAACAACAAATTTTGCCGGTTGGATGTTAATTGGAGGAGTTATTTTAATGCAATCTGCTCCTCTATTGGGTCAACAAGTAATGAGTTTAGCTATACTTGGTTTTGCATCTGGTACATTATTTAGCTTAGTTACATTACCTGTTGAATTTGATGCTAGTAAAAGAGCAATTTACTGGCTTGAAAGAAAGAGAATTGTAAATCAAAGAGAACTTATGCAATCCAAAGAAGCTCTTAACTGGGCAGCAGGGACTTATGTTGTTGCAGCTTTAGCTTCAATTGCTAATCTAGTTTATTTATGGCTTAGGTTTGGTCGAAGAAATTAACCTTTAATATATTTATCAATAGCCATTGCCATTGAAGGAGATACTTCAGTGGGTGCCTTTATATCTATCCTTAATCCCATCGATTTTGCAGCCTCTTCTGTTGTATTTCCATAAACAGCAATTAGAGTTTTATTTTGTTCAAAGTCAGGGAAATTTTTAAACAATGATTCTATACCTAAAGGGCTAAAAAATACAAGTATATCGTAATAGACATCTCTTAAGTCAGATAAGTCACTTATTACCGTTTTATACAATTGAGCTCTATCCCAGGAAATTTCAAAAGAATCTAAAGTTTTTATTATCTCAGGATTCAAACTCCCTGATATTGGAGCTAAAAATTTTTCTTTGTTGAATTTAATGAATGTAGCCTCTAGATCTTTAAAGTTATTGTTTCCAACATATATTTTTCGTTTTCTGTAAACTACATATTTCTGAAGATAATAAGCTACTGCTTCTGATTGACAAAAATATTTTGTTCTATCTGGAACTTTGAACCTCATTTCTTCAGTAATTCTAAAAAAATGATCAACAGAATTTCTACTAGTTAAAATAACATTATGAAATTTTGAAAAATCAACTCTTTGAGCTCTAACTTCTTTAGCTGTTAAGCCTTCAACATGAATAAACTTTCTAAAATCAATTTTGACTTTATGTTTTCTAGTTAATGAGGAATATGGGGAATTTTCATTAGTAGGTTTGGGCTGAGAAATTAAAATAGTTTTAATACTCATAAGAAAAAATTAGGTTTATAACAGTATTGAATATAACCATAACCAAGGGGCTAGTTTGAACGCACAAAGATACAAAATAAAATACATAACTTCTTTCAGTTCAAATTTTATAATTAAACTAAAATAGTTTTTAGCTTGAAAAATAAAATGTAATCCAATTAATATTAAAAAAGTATTTTTTAAATAATCAATATCATAAAAAGAATTTAAGTTGTAGAAGGTGAAATTGATCAACATCAATATCCCAATAATAATATTTATGATAAAGTTTTTAAAAAAAATAAACTTCAGTTTAGAGGTTAAAAAGATCTCTATAAAATATTTAATGATTAAGAATCTTATGAAAACCGCAGCATAAATAAATAAATTAATAGAAAGTAGAGACTTAAATAATTCTTTATCCATTCCTTCTGCCTTTAAAGAGCCATCATATATGTAGGCTGATAAGTAAACCATAATTACTCCATTAATAAGATGGTAAAAGAATATATAGAAATAATTGAAATAGTTTATCCTACCATGTAGATTAAGATCTTCTGGGTTATATAGGAAGAAAATATTAGTAAAGTGATAACTGACACTTCTAAATAAATAAAGTAATTTTGTTTTTTGAAAGACTTGAAACAAATAAAACACTATTATTAAGACTAATACAAAAACACTGGTTACATCTTGATTACTAATCATATTTAATCTTCTTGTAAATCACAAAATTATAGAATAACTAGATAATAAAATGGAAGACAACAGTTTAATTATCATACCAACCTACAATGAATCTGAAAATATTGAATTAATTATCAATAAAATTCTTCAATTAGATGATTCAAATGATATTCTGGTGGTTGATGATAATTCACCTGATGGAACATCAGAAATAGTTTCAGGACTCAAAGATAAGTTTGTAAATAGAATATTTCTTTTAAAAAGAGATAAGAAATTAGGACTTGGATCAGCATATATAGAAGGTTTTAAATGGGCATTGAAAGAAGAGTATGCGTATATATTTGAAATGGATGCTGATTTATCTCATAATCCAACTGAAATTAAATATCTGAAAGAGCTTCTTACTGAGAAAAACTATGACGTATCTATTGGTTCTAGATACTTAGAAGGAATAAGTGTTGTAAACTGGCCTCTTTCAAGAATTTTTCTCTCCTATTTTGCAAATCTTTATGTTAGAATAATTACTGGAATGAAAATTAAAGACGCAACCTCTGGATTTGTTGGATATACTAATAAAGCTTTATTATCTTTAAACTTGGATAATATTAAATTTAATGGATATGCATTTCAAATTGAAATGAAATTCAAATTATGGAAAAAAAATTTTAAATTAAAGGAGCATCAAATAGTATTTGTAAATAGAACATTGGGTAAATCAAAAATGAATAAAAATATTATTCTAGAAGCTATTACAGGTGTAATCAAATTAAAATTAGACTCATTATTTAAAAAATGAATAAACTTCTTATAAAAGGTGCTACAATAATTAATGAGGGTGAAAGATCTTTAAAAGACATCTATATTGAAGGCGAATTTATTAGGAAAATAGAAGAAGGCCTTGAATTCAATAATGATGTTAAAATCATTAATGCAAATGGACTTATAGCAATCCCAGGAATGATTGATGATCAAGTACACTTTCGCGAACCTGGTCTTACTCACAAAGGAAATATTAGTACAGAATCTAAAGCAGCAATTGCAGGTGGTGTTACCTCATATATTGAGATGCCTAATACAATTCCTAATACTACTTCTATTAAAGAGTTTAATAAAAAAATCAAAAACGCCTCAAATAATTCATTTGCTAATTTTTCATTTATGTTTGGTGGAACAAATGATAACATTGATGAAATAAAAAAAATTGATAAATCAGAAGTAGCAGGTATTAAACTTTTTTTAGGATCCTCAACAGGAAAAATGTTGATTGATAATCATCAAGCTATTGAAAATATTTTTAGAAGTACTTCATTGCCAATATCTGCACATTGTGAAGATGAGCAAACTATTAAAGATAACAGTGAATATTATTCAAGTTTATATGGTGAGAATATTCCTGTAGAAATTCATCCAAAAATAAGAAGTGAAAAAGCTTGTTTTAAAAGTTCTGATTTTGCAATTAAATTAGCTAAAAAGACTGGAGCTAGATTAAATGTATTTCATATTTCAACTGCAAAAGAGTTAAATCTGTTTAATAATAAAATTCAATTGAAAGATAAAAAAATTACTGCTGAAGTTTGTGCTCATCATTTGTGGTTCACTGACAATGATTATAAAAAATTAGGTCCAAAAATAAAATGGAACCCTGCAATAAAATCTAGAAATGATAGAGATTCATTATGGAGCGCAATCAATGATGATAGAGTTGATATTATTGCATCAGATCATGCGCCTCATACTGAAGAAGAAAAGAATAATAAATATTTTAACTGTCCTTCAGGAGGACCTATGGTTCAACATACAATTTTATCTCTTTTACAAAATTGTGATAATTATGGAGTTTCAATTGAAAAAATTGTAGAAAAAATTTCACATAATCCAGCTACAATATTTGAAGTAAATAAAAGAGGATTTTTAAGAGAAGGTTATTATGCAGATGTTGTTCTTATTGATCCAAACTCATCATCAACAGTAACAAAGGACTCGCTTTTATATAAATGCGGTTGGTCTCCATTTGAGGGGGTGAAGTTTGATAACTCTATTAATACAACTATAGTTAATGGTATAGTTGCATATACTGAAGGAAAAATAAATTCAACTCCCCAAGGAAAAAAATTAACTTTCAATAGATGAAGAAATACTTGATTTTTCTTATTTTGATATTAGGATGTACATCAGATGCTCCAGAAAACCTTATCAGTGAAGAAAAAATGGAAAGTATTATTTTTGATATAATGATTTTAAATGCATCATATAATTATGATCTAAAAATTGATAATAATTTATTAAGTGATGAATTAATTTATAAAAAGTATGATATAGATAGTTTACAATTTTATGAAAGTGAACTATATTACTCTAAAAATCCTAAAATTCATTTTAACATTTATTCTAATGTGAAAAAAAGGATTCTAAAATCTATAGATAGTTTAAAGAATATTAAATGATGAAAGAATTTATTAAAGAATTAAAATGGAGGGAAATGTTACATGATGTAATCCCTGGAACTGAAGAACATTTATCAAAAAATAAAACAGTTGGTTATATCGGTTTTGATCCTACATCTGACTCTCTTCATATTGGTAGTCTAGTACCAATATTTATTTTAAAACATTTTCAAAATGCAGGTCATACCCCAATAGTGCTTTTAGGAGGTGCAACAGGAATGATAGGTGATCCATCTGGAAAATCTGATGAAAGAAATTTACTTGATAAGAAAATTCTGAAGCATAACGAAAAAAAATTAAAACTTCAGTTTGAGAAATTTCTAGACTTTAAGTCTAATATACCAAACAAAGCTTTACTAGTAAATAATTATGATTGGATGAGTAAATTTTCAATTATTGATTTCTCAAGAGATATTGGTAAACATATTACAGTAAACTATATGATGGGTAAGGAGTCTGTTAAAAAAAGAATTTCAAAAGATACAACTCAGGGAATGTCATTTACAGAGTTCACATATCAACTTATCCAGGGATATGATTTTTTACATTTATATAAAGAAATGAATTGTTTACTTCAAATGGGAGGAAGTGATCAATGGGGGAATATAACTACTGGAACTGAGCTAATAAGAAGAAAAGAAAACAAGAAAGCTTTTGCTATGACATGTCCATTGATTAAAAAATCTGATGGATCAAAATTTGGTAAATCAGAAGGTGGGAATATATGGCTTGACAAAGACAAAACTTCAGTTTATAAATTCTATCAATATTGGCTTAACATATCTGATGAAGATGCTATTAATTATATTAAAGTTTTTACATTTCTTTCTAAAGAAAACGTTGAAGACATTATTGAAGAGCACAATGAAGATAGATCTAGAAGACTACTTCAAAATAAAATTGCTGAGATTGTAACTATAATGGTTCATAGTGAACAGGATTTAAATAATGCCATTAAAGCTTCAAAAGTTCTATTTGGAAAATCAAGTAAGGAAGATCTAGAGTCTCTTGATGAAAAAACTTTCAATGAAATATTTGAAGGTGTCCCAAGTTCAATAATTTCTTTAGAAAAACTATCAAATGAAATAGATATTGAAAATTTATTATCTCTAGAAACTAATTTTCTTAAGTCAATGAGTGATGCCAGAAGATCACTAAAAGAAAATTCTATCTCTGTAAATAAAAATAAAATCAAAGAAACTTATAAGATTTCAAAAAGTGATTTAATTAATAATAAGTATGTTTTACTTCAAAGAGGTAGAAAGAATTATCATTTAGTAATTTTTAACTAATCTTTTAGTAACCTTTAATTAACCATTTATTCTATTCTTATATTTTTTAAATTACTAAATTAGTTAAGATGAAAAAATCAGATATAACTATTCTTTGTGTTGATGATGAGCCTGATATATTAGAAATTCTTAAGTATAATCTTTCTAGTGAGGGGTATAATGTATTAACTGCTAATGACGGTTTATCTGCAATATCAAAAGCTAAAGAAATTATTCCTAATCTTATTATTTTAGATATAATGATGCCTAATATGGATGGTATTGAGGCTTGTGAAAAACTTAGAGCAGATCAAAAATTTAATGACACAATAATCATGTTTTTAACTGCTAGAGGTGAAGACTACTCTCATGTTGCAGCATATGAAGCAGGTGCTGATGATTATGTCACAAAGCCTGTTAAGCCAAAAGTTTTAGTATCTAAAGTGAAAGGCCTTCTAAGAAGACTAAAAAAAGTTATTGAAAATAACATTAATTATATTGAATTTGAAAATATTAAAATAGACAGGGAAAAGTATAAAGTATATATTTCTGACAAGACACTTAATTTGCCTAGAAAAGAATTTGAACTTCTTTATTTACTTGCTTCAAAACCTGATAAAGTGTTCAAAAGAGATAAAATTATGGAGATGGTTTGGGGAGGTGAAGTCATTGTTGGTGACAGAACTATTGATGTTCATATCAGAAAACTAAGAGAAAAAATTGGAGACAAGTATTTTAAGACTGTAAAAGGTGTTGGCTATAAGTTTGTACTTGAATCATGAAACTACCTTTTAAATTTAAATCTAATCCACAAGCCTTTAGAGCCTCCCTATATATTACATTTACAGCTTTTGCCCTTGACTTTATTTTTAAGTTGTTATATAATACTAATCCTGTAAACGAAGTTACATACCTTTTAACCTTTATTTATTTTTTTATTCTTTTTCTTATAATAAGATTAACTCTAGAAATTTTCATTAGAACGTATATTAAAAATGAAGAAGAAAGAAGATCTGAGATAAATATTTTAAAAGATCAAGAAAATTATCGAAGAGAGTTTCTAGGAAATATATCTCATGAGTTAAAAACACCGTTATTTACTATACAAGGCTATATTTTAACTTTAGTTGATGGTGGTGCATTGAAAGATAAAAAGGTAAGAGAGAAGTATCTAAGGAGGGCTGCAAAAGGTGTTGATAGAATAATTTCAATAGTAAAAGATTTAGATTTAATAACTCAATTTGAATCAGGAATTAAAACCGTAGATAGATCTGAATTTAATATTTTTGATTTAGTTGACAATGTGTTTGATTTATTAGAATTTGAGTCTGAAAAGAATAACATATCACTTAAATTAGAAAACAAAAATAATCCTCTAATTTATGTTAATGCTGACCAGGAAAGAATTCTTCAGGTACTTACAAATCTAATTGTAAATTCTATTAAATATGGATCTGATAATGGATATACAAAGGTTATAGTAGAGGATTTCAATAAAGAAAAAGTAATTGTTAGGATAATTGATAATGGTGAAGGAATAGAGGAAGAACATATACCAAGATTATTTGAGAGGTTTTATAGAATTGATAAAAATAGGTCTAGGAAAAAAGGTGGTTCAGGTCTAGGATTATCAATTGTTAAACATATTATTGAAGCTCATAACGAACAAATTTTTGTAAAAAGCGAAATAGGAGAAGGAACAGAATTTTCTTTCACTTTATCCAAGCCAAAATTTTGAAATAAATTTTTATGAGTAAAACAGATTTTTTTACAAAAGTTTACAAAGTTGTTAAAACGATACCTCCAGGAAGAGTTTCGACTTATGGACTAATTGCAAATAAATTAGGAACAGGACTTAGTGCAAGAACTGTTGGTTGGGCTCTTAATGCATGTCATAATGATTCTTCAATACCTGCTCATAGAGTTGTTAATAGGAATGGAATTCTAACAGGTAAGCATCATTTTAAGGGTTTTGAGTTGATGAGGCAATTATTGGAAAATGAAGGAGTTAAAATTGATGATGATAGAGTGATTGACTTTGAGTCAAAACTTTGGAAGCCTTAATAATTATTAAAATTTTAAGATTTAAAGTTGTTACTTACTATTATATTTGTATGCTTAAATAATTATGGAGTTAACTAAATCAAATATCAAAAAAACACTTGAAAATATCAATATTTCAGGTTCTGCTGAAAATATTGTTTCTTCAGGAATTCTTAAAAACATTCAAGTCTTTGGTGATCAGGTCGATATTGATCTAATTTTAAGTAATCCAACACTTCAGGCTAGAAAAAAATTAGAGGTTGATATAATGAAAATTATTCATGCTGATATATATGAAAAAGCTAAAATTAATATCAATGTAAAAATAGAAAAGGTTGACTCTAAGATTTCTTCTCAATCAAAGAAAATATCTGGTGTTGATTCTATAATTGCTGTTTCTTCTGCTAAAGGAGGAGTAGGTAAATCAACATTAACTATCAATCTTGCAGCTACTTTAGCAAAGAAAGGTTGTAAAGTAGGAATTTTAGATGCCGATATTTATGGACCTTCTGTTCCAACTATGATGGATGTAGAGGGCTATGTACCTAAATCAATTAAAGTCAATGGTGAGTCAAAGATTGAACCAATTGAAAGCTATGGTGTCAAAATTATGTCAATTGGATTTTTTACTAAACTGGATCAGGCTGTTGTTTGGAGGGGTCCAATGGCTTCAAAAGCATTAAATCAAATGATTTTTGATACAAACTGGGGTGAGTTAGATTTCCTGTTTTTAGATTTACCTCCAGGAACTGGTGATATTCACCTAAGTATTGTACAGTCTTTGCCAATAACAGGCTCAATAATAATAAGTACACCTCAAAATGTTGCACTCGCTGATGCAAGAAGAGGTATAAAAATGTTTCAACAAGATAATATCTCAGTTCCAATTCTTGGTCTTGTAGAAAACATGGCATACTTCAAAACTGATGATTCAGACGAAAAACACTATATTTTTGGAGAGGCAGGCGTAAAGTATTTATCAAAAGACCTAAATATTAATTTTCTTGGTGAAATTCCGCTATTTAAGAGTCTCAGAGAAGCATCTGATTTTGGAAGACCTGGATCACTTCAAGAATCAAGCGAAATATCAGATATATTTGATGATATTTCAAAAAATGTTGTAGAACAATTACTCATAAGAAATAAAGAACTTCCTCCGACAAAAGTTGTTGAAATTACTAACTTAGTAGGGTGTTCTGCTATTAAAAAATAATGTCAAAACTAGAAAATAAAATATTACAAGCACTCGAAGAAATAAGACCTTTTCTAATAAAAGATGGAGGAGATATCTCTCTTGAATCAATAATTGATTCAACAGTAAACATCAAATTGCATGGAGCTTGTGTTAACTGTAAGGTTAATCAAATGACCCTTAAACTTGGAGTTGAAACTACTATCAAAAAATATGCTCCTGAAATTAAAGAAGTTAAATCTGTTTTACCATTATCTAAATGATTAAAACTGATATCTTAATTATTGGAGCTGGACCCACAGGATTATTTACTGTTTTTGAGGCAGGACTTTTAAAAATGAGATGTCATATTTTAGATTCTTTAACTCAACCAGGCGGACAATGTATAGAGTTGTACCCCAAAAAGCCAATATATGATATACCAGCTTATCCTGAAATAATAGCTGGTGACTTAATTGAAAAACTTTTACAGCAAATAAAACCTTTTAATCCTTCTTATTCTCTTGGCGAAACTGCGCTTACTTTAAATAAACAGGATGATGGCTCATTTATTATAACCACAGATAAAGGAACTGAAATTTCTGCTAAAGCAGTTGCAATTGCAGGTGGTCTTGGAACTTTTACTCCAAGAAAACCAAATATTCCAAATCTAGATAAATACGAAGATAATGGTGTCCTTTATATGATTAAAGATCCTAATCAATTTAAGAATAAAACTGTAATAATTGCTGGAGGTGGTGACTCTGCATTAGATTGGTCAATTTATCTTTCTAAAATTGCAGAGAAAATAATCTTAGTTCATAGAAGAAATGAATTTAGAGGAGCAAATGACTCTGTTTCTTCAGTTCAAAAATTAAAGAATTCAGGTAAAATTGATGTTATAACACCAGCTCAAATAACTAAACTTAGTGGAAGTAATAAGTTAGAATCAGTCACCTTAAATCACGATGGAAATGATATAAAAATTAAGACAGATTATTTTATACCTCTATTTGGTCTTATTCCAAAATTAGGCCCGATTAAAGATTGGGGTATTAATATTGAAAATAATGCAATAAAAGTAAATAATAGTCTTGATTATCAAACAAACATTGAAGGTGTTTACGCTATTGGAGACGTAAATACATATCCTGGAAAACTAAAATTAATTTTAAGTGGTTTCCATGAGGCAGCAGTAATGTGTCACAGTGCATATTCAAGATTAAATCCAGATAAAAAGGCATCACTTAAATATACTACGGTAAGTGGTGTAGAGGGATTCGACGGTTCCGTTAAGGAAGCTAAAAAATCTCAAGTAAGTAAAATTGACTAGATTTTATTAATAAAATTATTGAAAGGATCTTTAAATTCAATACCATTATTAGTTCTTAAAATGGATAATTTATTAAAACCTTCTAAACCCCAAAGTATAAATTCGATGAAGAAAAATTTATCATTTTCATCTAATTCTGGTAAATAATTATCAAGAAGAAGACTAGCATCTTTTACTTCCAAAAGTAATTCTTCATATTCTTCATTTTTGAGGTTGTCATTCATTATTAATTGTTTTTGAGTAAACCATTCTAATATTGAGTCATAAGGAGACACCTCATCAGGTTTGCTTAGTTTTTCGATTTTTGGGAAATATTTGTTAAATAGAGATTTAATAGCATCTGAGATTAAGTTGTATGATACTTGTTCGGCACCTTCTTCTTCTCCTTCATATACAAGTTCAACTTTACCATTAATTGATGATATAACAGAATTGAAGTCTGACATTCTAATAATAGTTTGTTTTTCATTATTTATAATCATTCGTCGCTCAGCTGAACTAACAAGATTTTGTAAACTCGTTATACTCATTCTTGCACTTACTCCGCTTTTACTATCTACAAGGTCACTCTCTCTAGCTTCAAACGAAATTTGTTCAATTATATCTCTAGCAATTTCAGGGATATGAATTTGTGAGATAATTTTTGAATTAATTTTTGACTCTTGTTCAGTAATTTTTTTTGCAATTTCAACTGATTCCGGATAATGAGTTAAAATCTGAGAACCAATCCTGTCTTTTAGTGGTGTTACAATTGTACCTCTGTTTGTATAATCTTCGGGATTTGAAGTAAAAATAAATTGAATATCAAGAGGCAGTCTTACTTTAAAACCACGAATTTGAATTTCTTTTTCTTCAAGAATTGAAAATAAAGATACTTGAATTCTTGGCTGCAAATCAGGCAACTCATTTAATACAAATATAGATCTGTGGGCTCTTGGAATCAAACCAAAGTGAATGACTTCTTGGTCTGAATAAGAAAGCTTTAAGTTAGTAGCTTTGATTGGGTCAATATCACCAATTAAGTCTGAAACTGTAACATCAGGAGTAGCTAATTTTTCATAAAATCTTTCGCTTTTATGAAGCCAATCAATTTCTGTTTTGTCTCCGTTAATTTTAATTTTTTCAATTGAACTTTTAAAAATTGGATTTATTGGATCATCATTTGTCTCCGAATACTTAACTATTGGAATCCATTCATCTAATAGATCTACACAAGTTCTAGCAAGTTTTGTTTTAGCCTGCCCTCTAAGTCCAAGAAGGTTAATACTATGGTTTGATAAAAATGCTCTTTCAACGCTAGGGACAACCGTTTCTTCATATCCTATTAAATCTGAAAAGACATTTACACCCTTTGATAAATTTAATCTAAGATTTTTAGTAATTTCTTCATTTAAAGTCTTGCTTTTATAGTTGCTGGCTTTTAACTCACCAATTGTTTTTATAGTAGGTTTTTTCATCATCTTAATTTTTGTCTTCTGTTTTTATCATAGTCTTCGAATACCATTTCACTTAATCCATCTAGCCCTGTGTAAAAAGCTTTACCATTATTTACTTCTGAGAATTTTTTTACAAAAGTTTGAAGATAAGGGTCACTAGCGATCATAAATGTTGTTATAGGTATATTATTTTTTTTTGCCTCTCTTGCTCTATTGTAACATTGGTCTAGAATAAAATCGTCAAGTCCAGCACTATTTTTATAAAAACCATCTTTGGTAAACATACAACTTGGTTTACCATCAGTTATCATAAATATCTGTTTATTATTATTTTTCTTTCTTCTTAAAATATCAAAAGCAAGATCGAGTCCAGCAACTGTATTAGTATGATATGGTCCAACCTTTAAGTAAGGAAGATCTTTAATACTAATTGGCCTAGCTTCATCACCAAAGGACAATATATCAATTGTGTCTTTTGGGAATTTAGTTTTTATATATTCAACCAAAGCCATTGCGACTTTCTTTGCTGGAGTTATACGATCTTCTCCATAAAGAATCATGCTATGGCTAATATCAATCATAAGAACTGTGCTCATTTGAGAATTATGGTTAGAATCCCATACAACAATATCTTCTTTTTTTAATGTCAACTCATTCTCACCAGAAGAAATTATTGCATTCTTTAAACTTTCAGTTAATAATATTCTATCCAAAGGATCACCAAATTCAAAGTTTTTAATATTTAGATTATCATCACTTCCAGATGATGAAAATTTTGTTTTATGATTTCCTTTTTTTGTTTTTTTTAATTTACCAAAAAGGTGTTTTAAAACATGTTTTCTGAGAAGTCTCTCTGTTTTTGAACTTATTTTTATACTATCTCCACTTTCACTTATTTGTTTTGTAATAAAACCTTTATTCAATAAATCATTTACAAAGTCATCAATAGTATAATTTTCGTCAGTTAGCTTATATTCTTTATCAAGCTCTCTAAGCCACTCAATTGCTTCATCAAACTCTCCAGATGTATGAATTATTAATTCTTTAAAAATATTGAATAGTTTTTCAAAAGGAGAAAGATTAGGTTCTTTGAAGGAACTATATTTGAGGGCTGATTTTTTCAAGATTTTTTAATGAATTCAATTTCAATTCAAATTAAACAAATAAAATTCATCTTAGAGTTTATCTTTCTTATATTTAAATGATTTTTAACAATATTTATATGATTGAACAGGATTTTGTCTGTACGGATGATTTCGTATCAAATGGAATTGTAAAATGGAATTCTCCAAGTAATATTGCTATAGTAAAATATTGGGGAAAAAAAGAAAATCAAATCCCACAGAATCCTTCCATAAGTTTTACACTTTCTAAATGTTACACAACTACCTCTGTTGAATTTAAACCAAAAAAAAACAAAGACAGTGATATTATTTTCGAATTTGAAAATGAAATTAATCATCCTTTTGGTCAAAAAATAAGACTCTTTATTTCTAGTATTGAAAAATATTTTAAGTTTTTAAATAATCATGATATTCATATAAAATCAACAAATAATTTTCCTCATAGTAGTGGTATAGCTTCATCTGCATCTGCAATGTCAGCTTTATCATCATGTCTGGTAGATTTTGAATATTTAAACTCAAATAAAAAGAGTAGTCTTTACTATATCAATAAGAAATCATTTATTGCAAGATTAGGATCAGGAAGCGCCTCTAGGAGTATAGAAGGACCAATTTCTCTTTGGGGTATATCAGACTCGTATAAAGGAAGTTCAGACTTATATGCAATAAATATTTCTGAAGAAGTAAATAAAATTTTCCATAATTATCAAAATACTATTTTAATAATTGATCCTGGAGTTAAAAAAATTTCAAGTTCTATTGGTCATAAATTAATGAATGAAAACCCATTTTCTAAAACTCGATTTGATATTGCAACTAGGAATATTTCATTACTAAAAGATGTTTTTAAGTCAGGAAATCTTGATGAGTTTATTAATCTAACAGAATCTGAAGCTTTAATGATTCATTCTTTAATGTTGTCTTCAAATCCTTATTTTATTTTGATGAAACCTAATACTTTGGAAGTAATCAACAGAGTATTAGAATATAGAAGAGAAACTAAACTTCCATTATGCTTTACATTAGATGCAGGATCAAATGTTCACTTATTATATCCATTTTCTATAAAACAGACTATTCAAAAATTTATAGAAGATGATTTATCATTATTTTGTAAATCAAATAAATATATTCATGACTGTTTAGGAAAAGGATCAGAGAAGTTGTTATAATGAATAGAAAAATCTTTTACTCAAAAATATTATTATTTGGCGAATATGGAATTATTTCAAATTCAGATGCACTTTCTATTCCATTTAAAAAATTTGAAGGCTCTCTTAAAATATCAAAATCGTTATTAAAGGATGAAATATTATCAAATAATAATTTAGATGAACTTTATACTTACGTTAATAAAAGTTATTCTTTTTCGAATATTCTAGATTTAAAATCACTTAAAAAAGACATTGATTCTGGACTTTACTTTAAAAGTAATATTCCTACTTCTTCAGGTCTTGGAAGCAGTGGTGCTTTAGTTTCTTCAATTTTAATTAATTATGCAAATACTGATTTAAACAAAAAAGATAGTAATGAAATAAAAAAAATTATGTCAATAATGGAATCAAAATTTCATGGAAAATCATCAGGTTTTGATCCATTAGCTTCATTTTTTAATAAACCTATTATGATGTCTGGTGGAAACGTTAAGTTAATTGAAGACATAAAGTTTAGGGATTTCAAAATATATTTAGTTGATAGTAAAATACCATCTTCTACCTCTGATATGATAAGTATATTCAATCAAAAAATGAATGATGAAAATTTTATGAATCTTTTCAATAATTCATTTATACCGATTACTAATAAGTGTATTTACAATCTCATTAATAATTCAACTAATTTTTTAGATTCAATTAAAAGTCTTTCAAAATTTACAAATGAAAATATGAATGAGATGATTCCTGAGTCTATTGATAAAATTTGGAAATCAGGATTAAAATCAAATGATTACTATATGAAATTTTGTGGTTCTGGAGGAGGTGGTTTTTTTTTAGCTTTTGATTTTAAAAACAACTTAAAAGCTAAACTAAGTTCTTTTGAATTAATTGAAATTTAATTTGATGAACAAACTAATTATAATTTTTGGAGTTAGTGGGTCGGGAAAATCTTGTATTGGAAAAAAACTATCTAATGATTTAAATATTAAATTTATTGAAGCAGATAACTTTCATTCAATCAGTAATATTAATAAAATGAAAAGAAATATATCATTAGATGATAATGATAGAGAAGAATGGTTAATATCACTAAACCATGAATTAAAAAAAGAATTAAATAAAGACATAGTTATTGCTTGTTCTGCTTTAAAAGAAATTTATAGAATGAAATTAATAAATGGATTAAATGCTAATTTTTTCTGGTTTTGCCTTAAAGGAGATTTTGAATTAATTAATCAAAGGTTAAAAAAAAGAAATAATCATTTCTTTAAATCGGAATTGCTTAAAAGTCAATTTGACATATTAGAGTATCCTAAATATGCAAATTTCATTGATATAGCTAAGAGTCCAGAAAAAATAGTTGAAACAATAAAACTTAAAATATTAAAATGAATGATTGGGGAATAATAGGAATAGGGAGAATTGGTTTAAGTATGTCTAGAAATATGTCAGACAAAGGGATTAGTCTTTCAATCTATGATAAAGCATTTGAAAATAAATTAGATCCAATTTTTGAAGAAAAAAATTTATATCCTGAACTTAAAAAAGTTTTTGTATTTAATGATATTTTGAATTTTATTGAATCAATTGAAAGGCCAAGAAAAATTTTAATTTTAGTTCCTTCTGGAAATCCAAATGAACAGGTTATCTCTAAATTAATTACTTTATTAAATGAAAATGATATTATAATTGATGCTGGAAATACTAACCCATTGATTAGCTATAGTAATAAATTAAAAATTGCAAAAAATAATATTTTATATCTAGGTATAGGTGTATCTGGAGGTACACAAGGTGTGTTAGAAGGCCCGTCAATTATGATAGGTGGAGATAATAGTGCTTTTAAAAAAGTTAAAGATGATTTATCATTAATTACCTCAAAAACAATTGATAACTCTAATAGCTATGATTTTTTTGGGAATTCAAACCAGGGACACTTTGTTAAAATGATTCATAATGGAATTGAGTATGTTGAGATGCAATTAATAGCTTCTATATATAAATTATTAATTGAGTCTAATAATTATAGTAATCAAAACATTGCTCAACTTTTTAAAGATTGGAATAATAATTTAAATAGTTACTTAATTGATATATCAACTAAAAAAATATTAGAAAAGATTGATGATGAATACTTGCTTGAAAAGATTGATGACATAGCTGACGATAATGGAACAGGTAGATGGATGCTTAACTATGGAGTAGAATTAGGATGTTCGCTTAGTATGTTATCATCTGCTTTAAATACTAGATTTATTTCAAAACTTAAGAGTGAAAGGAATGAATTAAATAAAAATATTAAACGAAGTTCATTAAAATATAAAGTAGATATTAACTCACTAAAAAATGCTTATAATTTTTGTAGACTTATAAATTACATTCAGGCTTTTTGCCTAATTAACGCTGCAAATAAAAATTATAATTGGGATATTAGTATTTCAAAAGCACTAAATGTTTGGTCAAATGGGAGTATTATAAAATCAAGTTTAATTAATGATCTTTACTCAAATTATTCAGTTGAAAATATCTTATATGATAAGAAAATAATTAATGATTTAAATGAAAGTAAGTCAGACTTAATTAATGTAATTTCAATATCATTAAAAAATGATATTTCAATTCCATGTTTTAATGATGCTTTAAACTATTTTAATAGTATTTCAAATAATTCGCTAAGTACTAACATGATTCAGGCTCAAAGAAATTTTTTTGGATCTCATTCAATTAAATTTAAATAGATTCTTATGTCAAAACTTCCTGAAAAATATAAATTTATAGACTTATCAGATTATGGTCGCCCAGTTGGTCATTGGATAGCCAGTCAACTTCAATACTCATTATTCACTCCAATCCATGTTACTTCAATGTTTATTGTAGCAGGTTTAATTGCCATTGTATTTATGATTAAAGGATATTATATAACTGCTTCTTTTTTTATAATACTAAAGTCAATATTGGATGCAGCTGATGGAGAATTATCAAGATTAAAACAAACACCTTCTTATGTGGGAAGATATTATGATTCAATAGCAGATTTCCTACTTAATTTTTCTTTTTTATTAGCTTTTTGGTATATAACAGAAATTTCAATAATCTACATGTTTATTGCATTTTTTGCAATCCAGCTCCAGGGAACTGTTTATAACTACTATTATGTAATTTTAAGAAATTCTGTTCAAGGTGATTCTACCAGTCGAATTTTTGAAGCAGGTGCACCTAAAGCATTAAAGGGTGAAAGTCAACAAATGGTAAATATCTTCTATAAAATTTATGATATTTTATATATCTCATTTGATAAAATAATGTATTATATGGATAAAGATGCTAAAGATAGTCCACCTTTTCCAAAGTGGTTTATGACAATACTATCTATGTATGGACTTGGTTTTCAGTTATTAATTATGGCTTTAATGCTATCCTTTAACCTTAAATCATATGTAATTCCTTTTTTTATTGTCTATTCTGTTTTTTTAGTTGTATTTGTTGGTCTTAGGAAATTAGTTCTTAAGTGATATTAACTTGATTTTTTTAGTTCAACAAAAAAACATTAAGACTTCTTCTTCTTCTTCTTCTTCTTCTTCTTCTTAGGCTCCTCAACTATATTTTTATTTAGTCTATTTAGAATATTTTTTCTACTAACTAACTCTTTTTCAGTTACAATCGTTTTGACTATTAAATTACATTGACACATATTACCTTGAAGAATATTATTGACAACTTCAATGTATTTTATTTGAGATGCATAAAGCATTGGAGGTGAAGAGGTGTATAAGATTCCGTCAACCAACCAATTATTAGTAGAATTAGTAGCACCAGGAACTTTTCTTAAAACATCTTTAAGATATAGATGTGTTTCATGAACTTCAAGCCAAGAAATTTTTTCATTAAACTCCTCTTCAGTAACATACTTTTGTTGTGAAAAACTAGTATATGAAACCAAAAATATAAGTAAAGAAAAAATTACTCTTTGCATATATCTAATGTAAGGATTTATCAGCGAATAATTTTTTTGTCATTATATTAGAGTCTTATGAATAAAGTTGTGACTTTTGGAGAAATCATGTTAAGGTTATCTCCACCAGGCTATCTTCGCTTTTCTCAGACAAACACCTTTGATATTGTATATGGTGGTGGAGAGTCAAATGTTGCTGTATCCTTAGCAAATTACGGAATACCTGTTGAGTTTGTTACAAGGATACCTAAATCAGAAATAGGTGAATGTGCTTTAATGGAGTTACGCAAAAGAGGGGTGGGGACATCTCACATTGTGCTTGGAGGAGAAAGATTAGGTATTTATTTTATGGAAACAGGAGCTGTAAACAGAAGTAGCAATGTAGTTTACGACAGAACTCATTCGGCAATGGCAGAACTTAAATCAGGGATGATTAATTGGGATAAGGTTTTTGATGGTGTTACATGGTTTCATTGGACTGGAATCACCCCAGCAATTTCAAAAAATGCTGCTGATGTGTGTTTGGAGGCTGTAAAAATTGCTAGTGATAAAGGATTAACAATTTCAACTGATCTAAATTATAGATCTAAACTTTGGAAACATGAGGGAAATCGAAATGAAATTATGACCGAATTAACTTCTTATTGTGATATTATACTTGGCAATGAAGAAGATACTGAAATGCATTTTGGAATTAAACCAGAAGATCTAGATATAACTAAACAAGGAAATGAAATAAATTCAGAAGCTTTTTTATCTGTTTGTAATCAGATGATGAAAAAATTCCCAAGAGCTAAGAAGATAATAATAACATTAAGAGGGTCAATTTCAGCTTCACACAACTCTTGGGCTGGGATTCTTTATGATGGAAAAAAGATGTATGAAAGTATTCAATATCAAATTACTGATATTGTTGATCGTATTGGTGGAGGAGATTCTTTTATGGGTGGATTAATATACGGTTTTCTAAATTATCCAAATGAAGATCAAAAAGCACTAGATTTTGCAGTTGCGGCATCTTGTCTTAAACATACAATTAAAGGTGATGTAAACCTTGTTAAAGTGGAAGAAGTGGAGAAATTAATTAATGGAAATTCTTCTGGCAGAGTTAATAGGTAAAAATTTAAATGGCTCAATATTCGAGAATACAAGTAATAAAACAAATGGAGGAATCAGGAATGGTTCCACTTTTCTACCATGCGGATAGTTCTATATCAAAACAAATTCTTAAAGCTTGTTATGATGGAGGAGCTCGTTTAATGGAATTCACTAATAGAGGTGATTTTGCCCTAGAAGTTTTTACAGATTTAATTAAATATGCTATTGCTGAGTTACCTGGAATGATTGTGGGTGTGGGATCTATAACTGATGCAAAAGCAGCTTCACAATATATGTTAGCTGGAGCAAATTTTGTTGTGACTCCAGTTTTTAGAGAAGATATTGCACGTATCTGTAACAGAAGAAAACTTATGTGGTCAGCTGGGTGTAGTTCACTAACTGAAATAGCAACTGCAGAAGAATTTGGTTGTGAACTTGTTAAATTATTTCCAGGAAATGTTTTAGGACCTGAATTTGTAAAGAGTATAAAAGGTCCTCAACCTTGGACTTCTGTCATGCCTACCGGAGGAGTTTCTCTTGAATATGATAATTTAAAATCGTGGTTTGACTCTGGAGTTACATGTGTTGGAATGGGGTCTAAGCTTATTTCTAAAGAAATTATAGCAAAAAATGATTTCACATTACTTAAGGATAATGTTCAAAAAACTCTCGAGATAATTAAATCTTTAAGATGAAAACAAAACTTTTAATGACTTTAAGTGCTCTATTCTGTGGAATTATTGGAACTCTTCTTCTTTTTTTACCTATCGAAATAGCAGAATATCTTAGTGTTGAACCAACTATTAGTGCAATACTTTTTTTAAAAATATTAAGTGCGATATACTTGGGATTTGGAATTTTAAATTGGACGGCGAAAGGAACACTAATTGGAGGAATTTATAATAAACCAATTGTCTTGGGAAACTTATTGCATTTTGCTGTTGGAGCAATTACATTAGTTAAAGTAATTTCTAATGCTCAAACACATAGAGAAATTTTTATTTTCTTAACTGTATTCTATGTAATTTTTGCACTACTTTTTGCCTATGTAATTAAAACTAATCCGACTTAATTAGAAAAGAATAAACTAATAAATTATGCCTTTACTTGTTGTTATATTTGGAATATTATTGTTATTTATTTTAATAGCAAGATTTAAGCTTGATGCGTTTATTTCATTTATAACAGTTTGTATTTTTGTCGGCCTATTTCAAGGAATGCAATTACAAAGTATTGTGGAATCCATTCAAAAAGGAATTGGAGATACACTAGGGTTTTTAGTTTTGATTTTAGGTTTTGGAGCTATGCTTGGTAAACTTGTTGCTGATAGTGGAGCAGCTCAAAGAATTACATCTAGATTAATATCAGGTTTTGGGGTTAAAAACATTCAATGGGCAGTAGTTGTTGCAGGTTTTATAGTTGGTGTCCCAATGTTTTATTCTGTAGGTTTTGTCATTTTAATCCCTTTAGTTTTTACAGTTGCTGCCTCATCAGGATTACCATTAATTTATGTTGGGTTACCTATGTTAGCCTCATTGTCAGTAACTCATGGTTTTCTTCCTCCCCATCCTGCTCCTACAGCAATATCCGGGATGTTTAATGCGGATATTGGTAAAACATTATTATATGGAATTATAATAGCTATTCCAGCTATAATAATAGCAGGACCATTATTTACTCGTACAATTAAGAACGTTAATGCTACTCCTTTAAAAGAATTTTACAATCCTATTATTTTAAAAGATGAGGAAATGCCGGGGATGGGAGTTAGCGTTTTTACTGCTTTACTTCCTGTCTTATTAATTATATTTTCTTCAATTTTCAATATTATTTTTACAGAAGAATCATTTTTAAAAGAAATTATTCTTTTTATTGGTAGTCCTGTAATTGCCATGCTGCTTTCCGTTTTAGTTGCCATCTACACACTTGGTTTATCTCGTGGAAAAAAAATGGAAGAATTAATGAACTCTGTTTCAAGTTCTGTATCAAGTATAACAATGGTTTTATTAATAATTTCAGGAGCAGGTGCTTTAAAACAAATTTTAATTGATAGTGGGGTAAGTAATTACATAGGGGCATCGTTAGATGGTTCACAGATATCTCCATTAATTTTAGCTTGGCTTATAGCTACAGTAATAAGGGTATGTGTTGGATCTGCAACAGTAGCTGGTTTAACTGCAGCAGGAATTGTACTTCCTCTTGTTTCAAACTCAGATATTAGCCCTGAATTAATGGTACTAGCTATAGGTTCTGGGAGCCTAATGTTATCTCATGTAAATGATGCAGGATTTTGGATGTTTAAAGAGTATTTTAACCTTTCAGTAAAAGAGACTCTTTCAACTTGGACAGTAATGGAAACTATCGTTGGAATTACTGGTTTAGTTGGAGTTCTAATATTAAATATATTTATATAATATGAAAAAATCACCTTCAGAAAAAGTAAAAGAATTGAATTTAGTATTTCCTCCTGCTCCAAAACCTGCAGGTGTTTATAGACCAGTATTAATTGTAGATAATTTTTTATATGTTTCTGGTCAAGGTCCGGTTAAAAATGATGGAACATTAATGCAGGGACGTGTTGGAGATGATTTAACAAGTGAACAAGGAAAATTAGCAGCTCGCCAAGTTGGGTTGACTATGCTGTCTACTATAAAGACACATTTTGGTGATCTAGATAAAATTAAAAGAGTAATTAAAGTATTTGGAATGGTTAATTGCTCTCCTGAATTTAAAGCACATCCTTCTGTAATAAATGGATTTAGTGAGTTGATGGCTGACATATTTGGAGATGATCATGGAATTGGAGTTAGAAGTGCTGTAGGAATGATGCTTCCTGATGGGATTCCTGTTGAAATTGAAGCAATGTTTGAGTTAAAATAAATCTATATGGATAAAGATTGGTATAGAATAAATAATGTTGAAGATATTCCATCTCCCTCTTTAGTAGTTTTTCCCAAAAGAATTGAGGAAAACATTAAATTAATGATAAAGATTGCTGGAGGTGTTGAGAAACTTAGACCTCATATTAAGACCCATAAAATTGCTGAAATAATTAATATGCAGCTTAATCAAGGTATCAAAAAATTTAAATGTGCAACGCTATCTGAAGCAGAACTTTTAGCAAAATGCAATGCAAAAGATATACTATTGGCAATGCAACTTACAGGTTCCAATATTAATAGATTTATTGAATTAATGCAGAAATATCCAAAATCATCATTTTCAACCATTATTGATAATGAAGAATCTGTAATAAAATTTAATACAGCTTCTTCAAAAAAAGGAATTAAGGTTTCATTATGGTTAGATATAAATAATGGTAATAATAGAACAGGAATTAAACCTAATAATGAGGCTACATTACTATATAAAAAAATTGATGGGTCCTCTAATTTGATTCCTAAAGGACTTCATGTGTATGATGGTCATATTCGTGATTCTGATTTTAATTTACGCAAAGAAATTTGCGATAAACAATTTGAATCAGTTCTTAGTTTAAAAAATAATATTGAGCTACTGGGAATAAAAATTAATAAAATTGTTGCAGGTGGAACCCCAAGTTTTCCAATTCACGTAAAAAGAAACAATATAGAAGTAAGTCCAGGCACTTCAATATTATGGGATGAAAGATATGGCAGTTCTTTTAAAGATTTAAAGTTTTATCATGCTGCTGTCCTAATTGGAAGTATAATTAGTAGACCAACTAAAGATCTTATGTGTTTAAATTTAGGGCATAAATCTGTTGCCTCAGAAATGAGTTTTCCAAGATTGAAACTACTTAATATGGAAAACTTTAAACAAATAAGTCATAGTGAAGAGCATTTAGTTCTTGAGTGTAATGAATCAGAAGATTATGTGGTTGGTTCAGTTTGTTATGCAATACCAGTTCATATTTGTCCAACAGTTCCAAAATATAAAAAAGTTTTAACTGTAATAAATGGAGAAATAACAGGAGAATGGGATGTTGCAGCTAGAGATTATAATACAGAATAGAGTTTATAATAAATAATTAAAGAAATATGTTTATTCTTGATGCACACCTTGACCTAGCAATGAATGCTTTAGAATGGAATAGAGATCTAACCCAGAGTATTCAAGATATCAGAAAAAGTGAGTATGGAATGACTGATAAGCCAGATAGAGAGAAAAATACAGTATCTCTTGATGAAATGCGAAAAGCTAATATAGGTATTTGTGTAGCTACACAAATTGCAAGAGTTAGCAATGACAAAAAATTACCAGGTTGGAATTCTCCTCAACAAGCATGGGCTCAGACTCAAGGTCAACTTGCATGGTATAAGTCAATGGAGGATATTGGCGAAATGACTCAAATTAAGAATTCAATTGAACTAAGTAATCATCTTGAGCTCTGGAAAGATGATAGTGTTTCTAAAAAACCTATTGGATATATTCTTAGTTTAGAAGGTGCTGATTCAATTGTAAACATTGATTATCTAGAAAAATCCTACAATTTAGGTTTAAGAGCTATTGGTCCTGCTCATTATGGACCTGGAATTTATGCTCATGGAACAGATTCTGAAGGAGGAATTGGAATTAAAGGAAAAGAGTTGCTCAAAAAAATTGAGGAGTTAAATTTAATCCTTGATGCTACACATTTATGCGATATAAGTTTTTGGGAAACCATGGATATATATAATGGACCAGTATGGGCAAGCCATAATAATTGTAGAAAATTTGTTGATCATAACAGACAATATTCAGATGAACAAATTCATGAATTGATCACAAGAAATGCTGTTATTGGAATTCCATTAGACGCATGGATGATGGTTCCTAATTGGATTAGAGGAGAGTCTACTCCCAAAAGTATGGGTGTAACATTAGATTTAATGATTGATAATATTGATCATGTTTGTCAGTTGTCAGGTAATGCATTACATGTAGGTATAGGTACTGATTTAGATGGAGCATTTGGTAAGGAACAAACACCACTTGATCTTGACACTATAGCTGATCTTCAAAAAATCCCATCAATGCTATCTAAAAAAGGATACTCAAAAATTGACATTGAAAATATTATGAGTCAAAACTTTATAAATTTTCTTCAAAGAGTATGGAATTAAATACTGGCTTTAAGTTTAATTCTATTTTGTTAGAATATAAATTGTTGAAATTCCAAAGAATTTTTTTTTGGATGCTATGTTTTTAAAACCAACTGAACCTAAAATTTTTTTAAACTCTTTTTCATGAGGAAACTCTTTTGTAGAGTCCAATAAATAGTTATAAGCCTTTATGTTTTTTGTAAATATAAAAGAGATTAAAGGGACATATATACTTGTAAATAATAAATATAAATACTTAATTAAAAAATTATTAGGAACTGAGGTTTCAAGAATAATTAGTTTTCCATTTTTTTTTAAAACTCTGTAACTTTCTTTAAGTCCGTTAATTAGATCTTCAAAGTTTCTTACGCCATACCCAATTGAGATAAGATCAAAAAAATTGTTTTTATATTTTAATTTTTCAGCTTTGCTTAACTCCAATGTAATATTGGTAATATTCATTTTTCTTATTTTATCACCTGCAACATCCAACATCTTCTCTGATATATCTACACCTATTATTTGAGAATCTTTTAACTTACTCAAATTTATTGCTATATCACCAGTTCCAGTTGCTATATCAAGTATCACTTTAGGATTATCTTCTTTAGCAATCATTGCTATTTCTTTTTTCCATTTAGAATGATATTTAAATGTAATTAGGTCATTCATCAAATCATAATCTTTGGAAATTGATTCAAATATATTTTTTATGTATGATTCCTCTGATTTTTGAATCTTGGTCATTATTTTCGAATGGATTTTATAAATTCATCTATAGAATTAATTCCTTTTAATTTGAGGTGTTTTATAAACGCTGAACCTATTATCGCTCCCTTTGAATACTGAACGGCTTTATTGAATGTTTCTTTATTTCCTACCCCAAAACCTATTATTTTTTTACTAGAGAGATTCATTTCTTTAATCTTATTAAAATAAGCCAATTGATTAGAGTCAAATGTATTTTTGGATCCAGTGACACTAGATGAGCTTACCATATAAATAAATCCATTTGATATTTTATCAATATGTCTAATTCTTTCTTCTGGAGTTTGAGGAGCAATTAAAAACATATTATATAAGTCATAATCTCTAAAAATAGATTTATAGTTTTGTTCAAAGTATTTAATTGGCAAATCAGGAATAATAAGACCATCAATTCCTACTTCACTGCATTTCTTACAAAAAGCTTCAACTCCAAATTGTAGAATTGGATTAAAGTAACCCATAATTACTAATGGAATAGAAACTTTAGATCTAATATCTTTTATTTGTTCAAATAATACATTTGAATTCATTCCGTTTTTTATTGCTTGTGAAGAGCTATCTTGAATTGTAGGGCCATCTGCTAAAGGATCACTAAATGGTAATCCAATTTCAACCATATCAACTCCTGATTCTTCAAGATTTATAATAATCTTTTCAGTATCATTTAAACTAGGATATCCAGCAGTAAAATATATAGATAGAAGTTTTCCTTCTTCGTTTAATTTTTTATCAATTCTATTCATTATAGGTCAAAATATTCTATATAAGTATTTAAATCTTTATCTCCTCTACCTGAAAAATTCACAACGACTACATCATCTTTTTTAAACTCTAAATAATTAAAAGCAGCAAATGCATGAGCGGTTTCTATAGCTGGAATGATTCCTTCAAGTTTAGAAATTTCTAATCCTGCCTTCATTGCATCTTCATCTGTAATTGAAATAAATTGAGCTCTTTTAGATTCAAGAAGATGTGCATGAAGTGGACCAACACCAGGATAATCAAGACCTGCTGAAATAGAGTAGGGCTCAATAATTTGTCCATCATTAGTTTGCATTAATAAGGTTTTGCTTCCATGAATAATTCCAACTTTTCCTAATACAGAAGTTGCAGCACTTTTTCCAGACTTGACACCTTCTCCTGCAGCTTCAACTGAAATAATTTTGACATTTTCATTTTCTAAATATTCATAATATAATCCCGCAGCATTACTACCCCCACCAATATTAGCAATTAAATAGTTGGGGTTTTCTGTTCCTTCTTTTTCAAAAAGTTGAGATTTTATTTCTTTAGAAACAATAGATTGAAATTTTGCTACCATATCTGGATAAGGGTGAGGTCCTACAACTGAACCAATTATATAATGAGTAGTCAAAGGATTATTTATCCAATCTCTAATTGCTTCATTGGTTGCATCTTTCAATGTTTTACTTCCAGATTCAGCTGAGACAATACTAGCTCCTAACATTTTCATTCTAGCAACATTAGGTGCCTGTCTTTTAATATCTATTGCGCCCATATATATTACACATTCAATTCCGGTAAGTGCACAAACAGTTGCAGTTGCAACACCATGTTGACCAGCACCAGTCTCAGCGATAATTCTTGTTTTTCCGAGCCTTTTTGCTAATAATATTTGACCAATTGTATTATTAATTTTATGTGCTCCAGTATGACATAAATCCTCTCTTTTTAAATATATTTTACAATTATATTTTTCAGACATTCTTTCTGCAAAATATAAAGGAGTTGGTCTACCAACATAATCCTTTAATAAGTTGTTGTACTCAATTATGAAATCTTCATCATTAATTATGTTGTTATAATTTTTTTCTAGTTCATCTAGATTTGGAAATAGCATTTCAGGTACAAAAGCTCCTCCAAAATTACCATAAAACCCTTCTTTGTCTACACTATATTTCATTATCAATAATTTCTTTAAATTTTATTAAATCTTCAATAACCTTTAAATTAGATTCATCTTCAAATTTACTATTTACATCTATACCATATAACGGTAGATTCATTTGAACTAATCCTTTTAATGAATTAATTGAACCTAAACCAATTCCACCACTAATAAAAAACTCCTTCTTTAATTTATATCTTTTTAAAAGTTCCCAATTAAATGTTTTTCCTGTTCCTCCTGGAAGTTCAGATTTAGAGTCAAATAAAAATAGATTACAACAATCCATATATTTATTTAAAATATCAAAATCAAAATTTTGATCAATTCTAAAAGATTTAATTACTTCAACATTCAAATCTAAAAATTTCTTACATAGATTAGGTGATTCATCACCATGAAGCTGAACACATTGAAGTTTATGATTTTCAATTTTTTCAGAAATAAAATCATAATTAGAATTATAAAAAACTCCAGTTTTCTTAGAGTTATCTATTTGAGGAGTATCACCTTTGACATATCTAACAGATTTTTCCCAGAATATATGTCCAATATAGTCAGGATTTAACTGTGCTACATTAAATATATTTTCTTTGTCAAATAATCCACAAACTTTAAATTTCATTTTCAACTTTTTTTATAAAATCATATGCAGATTCCCCAGGTTTTGAAGTTTTCATAAAGTTTTCACCAATTAAAAAACCATCATAACCAACTTTGATTAATTTAATAATTGAATCTACTTTACTAATTCCACTTTCAGAAATTTTGATAAATTCACTAGGTATATCCTCAAACATTTCTATACTATTTTCGATGTCAATATCCAGAGTATCTAGATTTCTATTATTTACACCAATTATATCAATATCTGTATTAGATATTTTGTTAAATTCTTCTATTGAGTGTATTTCAAGTAAAACTTCAAGCCCAAGACTTTTAGCAAGTGAACTGTAATTCTTTATCTCTTCTTTGTCTAAGATAGATGCAATTAATAGTATTGCATCTGCTCCTATTGATTTTGATTCAATTATTTGATATTCACTTATTATAAACTCTTTCCTAAGTATAGGTATGTCTACATTGTTTTTAACTTCATTAATATCTGATATACTTCCATCAAAATAAATCTTATTAGTTAATATAGAAACTCCAACTGCTCCAGCTTTTTCATACCCATTTATTACTTCAGAGATATTAGATTTATAATTTATCTTTTCATTTGAAGGGGATTTTCTTTTAAACTCACATATAATCCCTGACTTACTTTTTTTAATGGACTCTTTCAAAGATTTACATTGTTTTGTAAAATCTTTTTGTTTTTCTAGATTAGAAATAGAAACAATTTTAGATAGAGTTTCAATTTCTATTTTTTTATCACTTATAATATTATCTAGTATTTTCATTTCATAATATTTATAAGATTATTAAAACAATTAAGTGCATTTTTAGTTCTGATGGATTCTTTAGCATTCATAAAAGCTTCAATAATTGGAATATTCTTTGATATTGCAATTGCTAATGAAGCATTTGCACAGACAACATTTTCTTGTTCAGTTGATGCATTTCCATTTAATACATCCATAAATATTTTAGATGATGATTCTATATCTTTTCCGCCAGAAATTTTACTTGATTCAATATCTTGAAGATTAAAATCTTTAGATTCCAAAATAAATTCACTTTCTCTTGAGTAAACCTTAGTACCCTTTGTTAGTGATATCTCATCATATCCATCTATTGAATGGATAATATTATAGTTAATATCAGTAGTCTGATACAGATAATTGTAAATTCTAGCTAATTCTAAATTATATACTCCTACTATTTGTTTCTTAGGCATTGAAGGATTAACCATTGGTCCTAACATATTAAAGAAAGTTTTTAAACCTAGTTCTTTTCTTACAGGAGCAACATTCTTCATTGCAGGATGAAACAGTGGAGCATGAAGGAAGCAAATATTAGCTTTATCTACAGCTGTTTTAATTTTATCTGCATCACTATTAAATTTTAAACCTAAGTGTTCAAGCACATTACTTGAACCACAACTTGATGAAACTCCATAATTACCATGTTTTGCAACTTTAACTCCAGACCCAGCAGTTACAAATGATGCTAGGGTTGATATATTAAAAGTATCTTTCTCATCTCCACCAGTTCCACATAAATCAATTGGATCAAATTCATCTAGATCTATTTTAACAGATAATTCAATTAGAGCTTTTCTAAACCCATTTAATTCCTCAATGGTTATATTTCTTATCATATAAATTGTTAGGAATGAAGAAATTTCACTTGTATTAAGTTTTCCTTCAGAAATTTCAATAATAATATTCCTTGACTCTTTTTCAGTTAATGTTTCATATTGAGTAAGTCGATTTAATATTTTTTTCATATCGTATTTATCCAATTATTTAATATTGTTTTGCCATCAGGTGTTAAAATTGATTCTGGATGAAATTGAACTCCTCTAACATTGAAATCTCTATGCTTAATGGACATTATTTCACCATTTTCATCAACAGAAGTTATCTTAAGTTCATGAGGAATTGGATTATCGACTATCCAAGAATGGTATCTACCTACATTTAAATTAGATTTAAGATTATCAAAAATTACATCTGAATCAGTTGTCGTTATCTTTGATGATACTCCATGATAAACTTTTTCTAAGTTTCGCAACTTACCTCCAAAAGCTTCAGCAATTGCCTGTTGACCCAAACAAACTCCAAAAATGTTTTTAGTATTATAGTATTTCTTAATTACTTCAATTATTTTTCCAGCTTCGTGAGGAATGCCAGGTCCTGGTGAAATTAAAATTGCATCAAAACTATTTATTTCATTAAGATCAAATTTATCATTTCTTTTAACTGTCACTTCACATCCAAGTTCCTCTATATAGTATAGAAGATTGTATGTAAAAGAATCATAATTATCTATTAAAAAAATTTTTCTCATTTTATTAATTCTGCATCATTTAATGCTTTATCTAAGGCCCCTAATTTATTTTTCACTTCCTCTAATTCTTTTTCTGGGACAGAGTCGATTACTATTCCTGCTCCTGCTTGATAATTCAATATATTATTCTGACTAAAGAAGGATCTTATAATAATCGCATGATTAAAGTTTCCATTGAAATCTATATATCCAATCGCACCCCCATAAAAATTTCTATTTACTTTTTCATATTTTTCAATTAATTCAAGAGCTTTATGTTTTGGAGCACCTGTTAAAGTACCGGCTGGAAAAGTATCTTCAACAACTTTAAAAGGTTTAATATTTTTCTTTAAGATTGCGGTAACCTTTGATACTAAATGAATAACATGAGAATAGAATTGTATCTCTCTGTTTTTTTCTACTTTAACATTATTGCCACTTCTGCTTAAATCATTTCTAGCAAGATCAACCAACATAATGTGTTCAGAATTCTCTTTAGGATCTTTAGCTAATTCTGTTGCTGTTATATGATCTTCCTCATCATTTCCTGTTCTTTTAAAAGTACCAGCAATTGGATGAATTTCTGACTTTCCATCTTTAATTATAATTTGAGCTTCTGGTGAGCTACCAAATATTTTATAATCACCGTAATCAAAAAAGAAAAGATAGGGTGAGGGGTTAATAGATCTTAATGCTCTATAAACATTAAATTCATCTCCACTAAATTTTTGCATAAATCTTCTTGATAACACAAGCTGAAAAACATCACCTCTTTTGCAATGATCTTTTGCTTTTTTAACATAATCAAGATATTCATTATCAGTAATTGTTGATTCAGGCTGACCATCTTTTTTAAAACTAAATACAGAATAACTTTTGTTATTCAATATAGCTTCAATTGACTCTAGATTACTTGAATTATCTATTGTATTGCAGAATATATGTGCTTCATGATTATATTGGCTTATTGCAATAATATTTTGATAAAGACCATAATATATATCTGGGATATCAAAGTCATCTTTATTCTCAATATTTATAGAATCGAAGTATTTAACTGATTCATGACTCATAAATCCGAATAATCCATTATTTAAAAATTTGAAATCAGACTTTGAAGTTTCAAATCTATCAAGATATTGATGAATTACATCTGAAACTTTTTCATTTTTTGATAGTTGCTTTGAAGTAACTGCTTCCCCAGGATATGAAAAAGTAATTTCATTATTTTTTATTTTGATATACCCAATTTGATTGAAACAAATAAAAGAGTAATTATTATTTGCCAGCATATAATCACTGTTTTCTAACAGTAAACTATTTGGATAGATATCTCTTATTTTTAAATAAACCTCTACAGGAGTTATAGTATCTGCAAAGATTTTTTTATGATAGTTATTTAATTTTATTTTCTTCATAGCAAAAAAAAAAGCTTGTCGTGAGACAAGCTATTACATAGTTAGTTTAATCACGAATATTTAAATATTGTAATTCCACCACCAGTAAGAGTTAATTAATTTCATTAAGCAA
>SGZE01000006.1 GCA_004214015.1 Flavobacteriales bacterium
AAAAAAATTGTAAATAAAATAATATAAATAGTACATTAACAAATTATAACAATATATTTAATTAATAATAATAAAAAATATTAAATTTGCTTAAAATTCTAATATGGGTGTAGGAGGTATATTTATAGGAACAATAGCATTAATACTAGCTATAGTAATTGTTATAGAAATAAAAGAAAGATTTCTTTAATCTAGATAAATGGTAGTAGACTTTTTTACTGCCTCGTCACAAGCTAAAGCAATTTGCAAACTTTTGTATGCGTCTTCCATGTGGGATTTTAGATTTAAATCCTCTATAATTGATTTATAAAAGTATTGCTGTTCATAATCACATAAATCTTGATGACTAGGATCCTCATCATACACAACTTTTCTGTTAGGTGATACAAACTTTTGATCTTTATCTAATTCTGAACTATGTATTTTAAGGCAGTTGTTTTTTGTATGATTTTCTAGATTATCAGAATCTTTCTTAAAAACATCATCATCAGAAACTATAGAAACTGATCCCTTCGGACCAATAACATCTTTTACGAAAAATGCAGTTTCACTTATCATAGGTCCCCACCCTGCTTCATACCATCCTACTGATCCATCTTCAAATCTTATTTGTAACTGACCGTAGTTATAATTATCATTAGGAATATCATCAGAGAGCCTAACGCCAATAGCAGAAACACTTACTGGTTTTGATTCAGTAATTTGACACATAACATCTAAATAATGAACGCCACAGTCAACTATAGGACTAAGAGAAGCTAATAAGTTTTTGTGAACAGCCCATGTTTCTCCAGAACTCTGTTGATTTAGATTCATTCTCATTGCAACTGGTTTTCCTAGTTTTTTTGATTCTATAATAAACTTTTTCCATATTGGGTGATGTCTAAGAATATATCCAACTACTAGTTTCTTTCCACTTTCCTCAGCTTTATCAATGATTTTTCTAGAACCATCTAGGTCAGAAGCAATAGGTTTTTCTAGAAAAATATGACAATTATGTTCTAGAGCATATAATGATATTTCTTCATGAGTATCAGGATATGTTGAAATACATACTGCATCTGGTTTAGTTGAAGTTATAGCTTCTTGATAATCTGTAAATAAATTATAATTTGATTTCAAAGAATTATTTAACTCATCCTTACTTTTACCTCTTGATACTAGTCCGCAAATTTCAAAACCATCATGATTATGGTATGCAGTAGCATGAGATGCACCCATATTTCCACAACCAATAACAAGAACAGATATTTTTTTACTCATTATTTAAATTTTCATAATTATAATTCAATCTTATGTATTAACAAAATTTTTTCATATTTTAATACTAACATGAAAAACCATATCTTTTCCTTAGTATTATTAATATGTTTTTCTGGTTCAATTTATAGCCAGGATAAGGAAAGTCCATGGTTGTTTGGTGTTGGTATTAATTCAATTAATCCTGATGATTTTCAAAAAAGTGGATATAAATTACCTTCTCTAAGTTTATCAAGATATATTTTCAATAACTTTTCTTTAGGAGTCAATTATTCTAATAATGATGTTGAAATTTCAAATGAAAATTTATATTACTATTCAATTGATGGAATAATTAAATATAGCATTCCTGTAGATTCTAAGATTCTAGGTGTTAAAGCAGACCCTTATCTTTCTGCTGGATATGGATTAGTTAACTTTGGGGAAGGAGATGTTAGTTTTGGTTCAAAAAATACATCCTATGGACCATCTTTAGGGGCAGGAATTGATTTTCAAATCTCAAAAAATATTGCTCTTAACACCGGTATTTCATATAAATCTTTGGATGAGAAGAATGCATATAGTAATCTTCAACATGTAGTAGGAATTAAATTCAATTTTGGAAAAGGCGATTCAGATGGAGATGGAGTACCTGATAAAAAAGATCATTGCCCTGATCATCCAGGACCAATTGAATTAAATGGTTGTCCGGATTCAGATGGAGACGGGATTCCAGATGAAAAAGACCAATGTCCAAACAGTTCTGGATCTATATCAATGAATGGTTGTCCGGATTCAGATGGAGATGGGATTTCCGATATAAATGATTTATGCCCTCAAAAAGCTGGAATTAACGGAGAAGCTTGCCCTGATTCAGATGGAGATGGATTAAATGATAATTTAGACAATTGTCCTAATGAGGCTGGGCCTAAATCAAATGGAGGATGTAAATTAGCTGACTTAGATAATGATGGAATACCTAATATTGATGATAAATGTCCCAATGAATCAGGATCAAAAGAATTTAATGGATGTCCTAGGATACCAATTTCTATTTCAAATTACTTGAATGATTATTCGGAATTCTTCTTTGATTTTGATAGCTATCAATTAAATGAAAGTCAAAAACTAAATATTAGCAACTTAAGCAAAATGCTAATGGAATATAGACATATTAAAATTAATATTGATGGTCATGCATCTTCTGAAGGAGAATCAGACTACAACATGCTTTTATCAAACAAAAGGTCTACTAGTATAAAAAATATATTAGTTAAAGATGGTGTTAATAATTCGAGACTTGAATTAAGAGCATATGGGGAAAGCAATCCAAACTATGCTAATATTCCTTTAAGTGAAAGAAAGAAAAACAGAAGAGTTATAATTTCTGTTAAAATGGATCTCTAAGTAAGTTCCCAACCTTCTCTATATTCTCTAGTTAAAAACTGATTAGCCTGATCTAGATTAGTAATTATCATTTTCTTACTGTCATACATCAATTGTTTTTTTCCAATAAAAACATTACTTCTAGGAGATCTTTTTAGCAGACTACTTCTGATTGCAACATTTCCAAGTAAAACAACCTCAGATAAGGGACCTGCAAAATCGAAATTTGAAGTAAGGTTTTTATGTTTATCACTTCCATAACCATCTTTAATTGCATCTATCCAATAACTTTGATGACCAAATTCAACAGAATTTATTTCTGAAATTTTACCTTTTTCAACAACACCATCTTGTCCTTTAATATACAATCTAGCATTAATCCCATAGTTATCACTCCAAATTAATCCATCCTCACCAATCATCAAGACACCATTATCTCCAATATCATCTGTATCAGTAATTAAATCTGGATGTGAAGGACGTATACCCCCATCCATCCATATCATTTTAACCTCTGCATCATTTATATCAGATGGTCTAAATTTATATGTAACATATGAACTAGAAGGACAAGCTTCTTCAATTACAGGTGAAGGAGTGAAAGCCTTAACATAAGGCAAATTAGATATACTCGCTTCTATGCTGAATGGCTCAAAAAGACCAAGAGCTTTAACTGGAACATCCATTATATGACATCCCATATCACCAAGTGCTCCTGTTCCATAATCCCAAAAACCTCTCCAGTCAAATGCATGAAGACCAGGTGTATATCCATTATTTTTAGCTGGGCCAATCCATAAGTCCCAATCCATACCCTCTGGCTTTTGAGATGGGTCAGGGCTTTGCATCGGAACACCTTGAGCCCAAACAGGTCTATTTGTCCATGTGTATACTTTAGTAACTTTTCCAATTCTACCATCCTTGATCCATTTTTGAATCATTACTTGTTCTGGGTTAGAAGCACCTTGATTTCCCATTTGAGTAACAATTTTATTTTTTCTTGCTAACTCAGTTAGCATTCTTGCTTCTTTAACATTATGAGTTAATGGTTTTTGGACATAAACATGAATACCTTTTTCCATTGCAACTTTAGAAATATTAGCATGAGTATGATCTGGAGTAGAGATAGTAACAGCATCCAAACTCTCCTTCTCTAACATCTCTCTATAATCTGTATAAAATTTAGCATTTGGAAATTTTTCTGCAGCAACTTGAGCTCCGTAAGCATTCTGATGTACATCACATAATGCAACTACATTTTCTCTCCCACCTACACTTGCATGCAAAATATCTGAATTACCTTTTCCATGTAAACCAATTCCAGCAATATTTAGTCTATCACTTGGAGCAGTATAACCTGTTCCCCCAAGAACATGTCTAGGAACTATGAATAACGATGAAGCTAGCGCTGAATTTTTTATAAATTTTCTTCTGGATTTATTTGTTGAGGGCATAATTATATTTTTTATAAATTGAAGTTAATAAAAAATTAATAATAATGTAAATAAGGAATTAATTGTTTTTTTTAAACCACTGATTCACTCTAATCTTTGCATTTTCTTTAATATCAACCCAAAATAGATTAATATCTGCAAAATGATAACTTCTAATCATTTTTAAAAAAAAATTTCCAGGAACATCTGGCACTGATGACCAAACGATTCCATCAATCAATTTAATATCAATATTATTAGGAAAAATCTTAAGATCCCTGTAGAGCATTCCTTTATGAGATTCTTTTTTTGTTTCCTCTGTGTTATTCCAAGTAATTGGATTTGTTGTAATTCCACCTTTAAACCAACTCTCATAATTTCTTGGATATTTATTGTATTTATATGTATTCCAAGATACAAAACCGCCAATTTCATCAGGAGAGTTCATTGGCTTTAAATTAGTAAACTCATCTTCAGTAACCTTAATTCCAATAAGATAGGCTGCAATTAATTTATTTTGAAGTTCTTTACCATCTATAAATTCAGAAATTAATCTTTTAGCATGCACAGTTCCTTGACTATGAGATGCAATAATAAAAGGCTTGTTGTTATTGAAATTTTCTAGGTAATAAGTAAAAGCTTGCTTAATGTCAGAATATGCAAGATTTAAAGCCTTTATTCCATCTTCTTTATACTTTTCATTAAAAACTCTAATATGGGCTTGCCTGTAGAAGGGAACATACAAATTTCCTGAATCAATCCATGCTGATGCTTGATATTTTACAGGCCTATCTAATACATCTTTTCTAATCTCTTCATTCCAAATGTCAGAGTTCCACTCTTTTTGATTTTTAGCATCAATAAGAGTTGGATATATAAAGAAGATATCTGCTCTTTTTTCATTTACATCAGTTTTAAATTGAGAAATTTCATCTGGAAAACTATTAGGTAAAACAGCCCAACTATCATTATTACTGTAGTCAGGTTTTGCAATTTCTGGACTTTTTTCAAAATCATAGGTATTGTATGATATTTTACAACCTGTTAAAAACCATAACAGCACATATACCTTTAATAAATTTCTTTTAAACATATTTAATTTTAAATTTACATTATGAAAACACCTCTAGCTAAAATAATAATATTTTTATTTATAAGTACTTGTATATTTCTTTCTTTTATTACCATTGGCTGTGAAAATAATGAACAAGTAATTTCGATTAAAAAGAATATCAAGCCATTAAATAATTCTAATATTTCTGGTACAATAACTTTTACACAAGAAAATGATTCAGTCTTTTTAGAAGCCCATGTATTCGGTTTGAAACCAGGTACAAAAGCTATTCATATTCATGAGTTTGGTGACTGTTCCTCAGATGACGGTTTAAGTACAGGAGGCCACTGGAATCCAACAAATACTAAGCATGGAAAATGGGGTGACCCTACTGGATTTCATCTAGGTGCTATAGGTAATTTTCAAGTTGATAGTATAGGACATGGTATGGTTAAATTCAGCACTGATCTTTGGTGTTTAGGATGTGGGGAAGACAATGACTTACTAGATAAAGCGGTTATAATTCATAATGGGACAGATGACTATGTTTCTCAGCCATCAGGTGCATCTGGAATGAGAATAGGATGTATGGAAATAAATACCCCTCCTACTTCACCTTAAACTCCTAACTCAAATGTGGATTAATTAATTAAATTTTCTAAATTCTCAGTTATTTCGTCGATAGATTTTTCTGAAAAATTAGATTTTAATGGCTTACATATTTCCATTGAAAAAGATTTTTTACTATTTAATATCTTTAGTCCATTTCTTTGAAACACATCACTAAAACCAGATAGCTTGATAGGAACTATGATAGGTAAGTTGTTTTTTATAATATATGCAGTTCCTTTTCTAACAGGCTTGGTTTTATCTGTAGTACCTCTTGGAAAAGTTATAACCCAACCATCTTCTAATGCAAGATTTATATTACTAGGGTCTTGTGATCTTACTTCCCTGTTAATAGATTCACCTGAATCTCTCCAACTTCTTTGAATTAAAATAGCTCCAGCATAAGCTAAAAGTTTTGTAATTAAAGAATTTTTCATAGTCTCAACAGCTGCAATAAAATACAGATTGGTTTTAGGATTAAAGAGATACTTAGGTCTCTTAACAGAGTCTATTTTACCTTTTACAGAAGAATTAAAAACATGAAGCATAGCAATAACATCATAAAAATATGTCTGATGATTACTGATAAATAATACATTATTTTCAGGAAGATTGATAAGATTTTTTGAACCTATTATTTTAAAATTTTTACTTCTAAAAGATTTATGAGTAATAAACCCAACAATGGCAATTATAATTCTTTTAAGAAAGATGGATTGGCCAAGAATATTTTTTTTCAAACTATAAAAGTTATGACTCAAATATAAAAACATATGAGCTAATACTATTTAACATTTATTTAATTTTAAATAATAATATTTTATTTATTTTTGAATTTTAATAAGAAAAATTTATAATGACTATAACTCAATTAAAATATACATTAGCAGTTGCTGAACATGGTAACTTCACCACTGCTTCTGATAAATGCTTTGTTACTCAACCTACTCTTAGCATGCAAGTTCAGAAACTTGAGGAAGAACTAGGTGTAGTTATATTTAATAGATCAACAAAACCACTTCAAGTTACAGAGATCGGACAAAAGGTTCTTTTTCAAGCTAAAAAAATTGTTGAAGAGTCATCTAGAATGAATGACGTTGTTTCAGAAGAAAAAGGTATAATTGGAGGAACACTAAAAGTTGGAATTATTCCAACAGTGAGTTCTACACTTCTACCACTATTTTTAAACATTTTTACAAAAAAACATAAAAATGTAGAATTAAAAATAGAAGAATTTAATACTGAAACTATAAATCAAAAATTAGAAGATAATACCATTGATTGTGCTATTGCAGCAACTCCACTAAATAATAATAGAATAATTGAAAGACCTTTATATTATGAACCATTTGTTGCTTATGTGCCGAATCATCATTTTTTAGCTGGCAATAAGGTTCTTGAAGTAGATGACTTATCAAATGGTGATATATTAATTTTGCAAGATGGACATTGTTTTAGAGATCAAGTATTAAACCTTTGTTCATTTGAGGATTTAAATAAACAATATGAATTAAAAAGTGGAAGTTTTGAAACATTAATAAATTTATCTAACAATGGACCTTGGATGACTATCATACCTTATCTTCATTCTAACAATTTATCTCCCAAAAATTTAGAAAACATAATTCCGTTTCAAGATCCATCTCCTGCAAGAGAGATAAGCATGATATACTCAAAGAGTCAATTAAAGCTTCCTGTAATTAATGCATTGATGACTACAATATCATCTGTCATTAGAGGTCAGATAAAATATAATGACATAAAGATTATGTCTCCAGTTAATTAGATATTATTTCATAATAGCTAAAATTATTTGGCTAAAAATTAATTAAGCTTATATTTGCAACTCATTTTTCGGGGTGTAGCGTAGCCCGGTTATCGCGCCGCGTTTGGGACGCGGAGGTCGCAGGTTCGAATCCTGCCACCCCGACTAAAATAATTCATAAACCATTGATTTTCAATGGTTTTTTTTTATCTAAAAAAGAAGCATTTAACTAGGAGTTCTATTTTTTTTGGTTTGTCGTATCTTTAACTGATGGCAATTGAAAAAAAATTAATTTCAAAGAAAAAACCTTTTTATCCGATTTCTAAAAAGCTTGAAAATTTTTTAAGACAACATGATAGATGGATAGAAGATGTTATTTCCTATGACGATCTATTAAGATATTCTGATTCAATAAATATTTACGATAAAAATAATAAGGACACGTTATGGGTAAGATTATTATATAATGAAAGTGAGAGAAATGAAATTGATAAAAATCTTAAAATAATATACACCCTTCTCCACTCTGATGGAAATTCATCATCTATTCCATACTTAAATATAGATTCAGTAGATTATTGCACTTTCGGAAACTCAAAGCCCTTCAGAGTGAAAATTCGAAATATCGTAAACGATAACTTCACATATTTTTATGTAAAAAAAACTGATGCTTCAAGAGTTTATGGAATCGAATTTGAGCATATGCTATCTCCAAGAAATTTAAACTTTTTAGTAAATAATTCGTCTTTAATTGAAGAACATATTGCAGGAATACCAGGAGACATATTTATTAAAGATTACTTACCAAAATGCTCTGAATATCAAAAATCTCAAATAGCAAAAGAATATGTGAAATTTAACGAGAGATGTATGATCAGACTTCTGGGAGACATGAGATCATATAATTATGTAGTAATTCCAATTCATGACTTTGATCAAGTAATTTATAAAATAAGAGCAATTGATTTTGATCAACAATCATATGAGGGTAAATTCTCTGTATATAGACCTCAATTTTTTAAAGAAAACAAACCAATGATGGACGTAGTAAAAGATAAATTAAAAGCAGATTCCATTATTCAATATAAAATTGAAGAAAGATCAACAATTTCAAGAAGATTAATAATCTCAGATGATAGAATGAAACAATTGATTGATATAATGAAAGAAGATACAATCAGTTCAGCTGATAAGGTAGAAAATTTGAAAAATGAAATATTTAAATTCACTAATGAAAATTCATTTATTAAATCTAAATCTATGGGAGAATTAATGGAGCAAACCCTAGAGTATCTTAAAAGAAACTATCAAAATGTTAGTTTAATTGACTTGATATAAGAAAAACTTCATTGAGTGATTAATTTATTTTAAATTCGAGTTAATTATGAAAAAAACTTATCTAATATATTCGCTAGTTTTATTAAATGTCTCATTGGCATGTTCTCAAAAAGAAAACCATCCCCCAATTGAAGATTTTAATAAAGATTTATACAGTCTTGAAAAAATTGTGGATGGTATTGACATTCCCTGGGGAATGAGCTTTACAAGCACTAATTCTTTTTTAGTAACTGATAAAAAAGGTATTTTATATCATGTTTCTGATGGGAAGAAAAGTATTGTTGAAGGAACCCCTGAAGTTATTACAACAAGACAAGGTGGCCTTCTTGATGTTGCTGTTGACTCTGATTTTAAAAATAATAATAAAATTTATATTACAGCAAGCGTAAGTTCATCAGACAAAGGATCAAATACCGCCATATATTCTGCAATTTTTTCAGAGAATAAATTATCTAAATTAAAAATGCTTTATAAAGCATCACCTGACTCAACTGAAGAAAGACATTTTGGTGGAAGTATCCTAGTAACTGAAGAGTATTTATTCTTTACTATTGGAGATAGAGGAAATAGAGATATTAATCCACAGAATGTCTCATTAGATGGTGGTAAAATATATAGATTAAATTTAGATGGCTCAATACCTAATTCTAACCCATTTTACAATGTTGATGGTTCCAAAAAAGCTATATGGAGCTATGGACATAGAAATCCACAAGGAATCATTAAAGTAACAAGAAATATTGGCATAAATGATTATGAAATATGGATTCATGAGCATGGACCTCGAGGTGGAGATGAAATAAATATTATAAAATCTCCAAAAAAGGATGAAGATCCCTTAACAGAAAGAAACTATGGTTGGCCAAAGGCTACTTATGGAATTAATTATAGCGGAAGTGAAATCACTAAGAATAAAAAATTAGAGGGAGTTATTGATCCATTTTATTATTGGATACCATCAATTGCCCCATCAGGAATGGCAATAGTTAACTCTGATAAGTACCCAAATTGGAATGAAAGTTTACTGGTTGGATCTCTAAGTTTTAGATATCTTGAAAGGCTAGAATTTGATGAAAACGGTATAACAAAAAGAGAAAAATTATTTCCAAGGATTGGTAGAGTAAGAGATGTAAACATTAGCCCTGATGGTTTTGTTGTTATAAGTGTTGAGGGAGAAGGAATTTTTAAAGTTATACCGAATTAATGTTTAAATGAGAGAGTTTATCAAAAAATTAATTTCCATATTTAGTAAAAGCTATTTCAAGTATTTAGTGATTTTAAGTGCTTTTCTAATTTGGATGACTTTTCTTGATACTAACTCACTTTTAATTCATGCAGAATTAAATCGAGAAATAAAGAAACTTAAAAGCAGAAAAGATGCTTTGACTGAAGAAATTGATAAAGATCAAAAACTAATTGAAAAACTTAAAGATATTGATAGTTTAGAACATTATGGGAGAGAAAATTATAATTTAAAAAAAGATAATGAAGACATATTTATAATTGAATATGAATCTAATAACGATTAAAAATGGGTAAAATAATTTCAATTGCAAATCAAAAAGGAGGGGTAGGTAAAACTACTACATCTGTAAATCTTGCAGCATCTCTTGGAGTACTTGAAAAAAAAGTTTTACTTATTGATGCAGATCCTCAAGCAAATGCATCTTCAGGTCTTGGATTTGATCCCAGTGATAAAGATTTATCTTTATACCAAGTACTTTCTGGATTAACAAATATTTCTGATGCAATCAAAAATACAGAATCTCCTAACCTAGATATAATTCAATCTAGTATTGATTTAGTAGGAATTGAAATTGAACTAGTTGAAGAGAAAAACAGAGAGTACAAACTCAAAGAAATGATTAAAGATGTTAAAAATCTCTATGATTTTATACTTATTGATTGCGCTCCTTCACTAGGCTTAATTACACTTAATGCCCTTACAAGCTCTGATTCAGTTATAATTCCTATTCAATGTGAATATTTCGCTCTAGAAGGACTTGGAAAACTATTAAATACAATAAAAAGTGTTCAAAAAATACATAATGAAGAACTTGATATTGAGGGAATTTTATTAACTATGTTTGACTCAAGATTGAGGCTTTCCAATCAAGTTGTAGAAGAAGTTAAAAAACACTTTGGAGATATTGTTTTTAATACAATAATTCAAAGAAACATAAAGCTAGGAGAGGCTCCAGGATTTGGAAAAGATATTATTACTTATGATGTAACATCAAAAGGGACAAAAAATTATCTTTCCTTAGCTAATGAAGTAATTAAAAAAAATATAAATGTCTGATAAAAAACAAAAAAGAGTTCTAGGAAGAGGATTAGATGCTTTATTAAATAATTCAGGTGAAAGCCCTTCTATAAATGATTTACAAAGAATTAGTAATTCTTTTGAAATTTCAGTAGATAAAATTAGAGTTAACCCTAAACAACCTAGAACAAACTTTGATACTAATGAAATTGAAAATCTATCTCAATCCATTAAAGATCTTGGAATAATTCAACCTATTACTGTTAGAAAAGTTGATCCTGAAAATTATGAAATAATTTCTGGTGAAAGAAGATTTCGTGCTTCAAAAAAAGCTGGACTTAAGTCAATACCTTGCTATATAAAAGGAGTAGATAATGAAACAGATATATTAAAAATGTCATTAGTTGAAAATGTTCAAAGGGTTGATTTAGACCCAATTGAAATAGGCTTGACATATGAAAGGTTAATAAATGATTATAATTTAAATATTGATTCTATAACAAGACTTGTGGGTAAAAACCGGTCAACAATCTCAAACTATATTAGACTTTTAAAACTTGATCCCATAATACAATCTGGAATTAGAGATGGATTTCTCTCTATGGGACACGGAAGAGCATTAATAAATATTGATGACAAGAAAATTCAGCTGGATATTTATGAACAAATTATAGCATCCAAACTATCCGTTAGACAAACTGAAAATATTGTTAGAGGAAATAAGAATAATAATGTTTCTAATACTAGCTCTGATGTATCAAAAATATATATTGATGCAACAAATAAGTTTGAAAAGCTTTTCAATTCTAAAGTGAGATTGAAAGAAAATATAGAGGGAAAGGTATCTCTTTCAACAACTTTTAAAAGCATAAATGAGCTATACTCTATTTTAAAAAAACTATCCAATTGAAAAACATAATTTTTATAATAATATTTTGTTTTACAATCAATATATATGCTCAGAAGGAGGTTGATTCAATTTATATTAGTCCAAGGAAATTAAAATTGATCAATGACCCTTTAACTCCATCAAAAGCAGCTTTTTACTCTTCTATTATTCCTGGATTAGGGCAAGTATATACCAGAAGATATTGGATGGTTCCAATTATATATGGTGGACTTGGTGCTTCTGCATATTATTATAATTATAATAACAAAGAGATGAATAAATACAGAACGGCATATAAAAGAAGACTTGCTGGATATTTTGATGATGAATATATTGATATTATACCCGAGAACGAGAAATTATTAGAAGGGATGAAGTTTCATCGAAGATATAAGGATTTCTCTTTTATATCTTTAATTGGAACTTATGTATTAAATATAATAGATGCAAATGTTGGTGCACATTTACTTCAATTTAATGTTAGTGAAGATCTTTCTTTTAGGCCATATATTGAAAGTAATTATTTTGACCTTTCACAAAATACAGGATTTAAATTAACAATTAAATTAGATTAATATGAGTTTAAACGAGTGGTTATTATTATTTCTGTCATCTAACTTAATAATATTTGGAGGATCCTATAAGTTGTTTAATCTTGCAGGAGTTGAAAGCTGGAAAGCTTTAATTCCATTTTATAATATCATAAAACATCTAGATATAATAAATAGACCTAGATGGTGGATAATTTTAGTCTTCATTCCTGTAATTAATCTTCTCATGATTCCAGTAATATGGGTAGAATATATTAAAACATTTAATCACAATTCCAAACTTGATAGAATTTTGGTAATTGTTACACTTGGTTTTTACATATATTATATAAGTTATGTTAGTAACAAAAAAAAATATATAAGTCAAATTTCTTTTTCAAATTTTGAAAGATCTTTTGGGTCTATTATTTATGCTATTGTAATAGCAACTATTGTTCATAATTATATAATACAACCCTTTGTAATTCCGACTGGTTCATTAGAAAAGACATTAAGAGTTGGTGATTTTTTATTAGTAAGTAAATTCCATTATGGTGCAAGAATACCATCTACTTTAGTTTCTTTTCCAATGGTTCATGACACAATACCTATAATCAAATCAAGATCTTACTTAAAAAAACCTCAGCTTCCTTATCTAAGAATTCCTGGGTTCCAAGAAATAAAAAATAATGATATAGTAGTTTTTAACTGGCCTGCAGATACGGTTAGGAAGTTTTTTGTAAAAGAAAAAGGAGTGATAAAACCAACAGATAAAAAATCTAATTATGTTAAAAGGGCTATAGGTATTCCTGGTGATTCATTAGAAATAAGAGATGGTGTAGTCTATTTAAACGGTAAAGAAAATAATTTACCAGATAGAGCAAGACCACTATTTACATATTTAGTTAAATCAAATGAAGGAGTTTCCTCAAGTAAATTGATTAATCTTGAAGTTGACGGTTTCATAAGAAAATTTGTTATAAAAAATCTATCAACAGATACTTATGCGGAAATTTCAAAATATATTTTAAATATCTCAAATAATGGAGAAAATGAATATCTAATCTATACTTCAGATAAGGGAATTCCTATTAAGTTAGTTAGAAAGCTAAGTCTTGATATAAGAGAAATAATTGATAAAGAAAAGGAACTAAGTTTAACTCATATTGATGCAATTAAAATTAAAAATTCTAATCAATTTGATACTATATACAGGGCAATTGAAGAAACTGATACCTCAAATTCAATTTTTTTTCCAAATAACAAAAGGTTTAGTTGGAATAATGATCATTTTGGGCCATTATATATTCCAAAAGCAGGTGATAAAATAGACCTCAATATAAAGACACTCCCTCTTTATAAAAAAATTATTACTGATTATGAGTTTAATGATTTGAAAGTGATAGACGAAGATATTTTAATTAATGGTATAAAAGAAAATGAATATGTCTTTAAACAAGATTATTATTGGATGATGGGAGATAATAGATATAATTCTGAAGATTCAAGAGTTTGGGGATTTGTTCCATTTGATCATGTCTTGGGTAGACCTGTGTTTATATGGATGAGCATAGAAGGTCTATTTAATGGAATTGAAAACTGGAATTTTAGATGGGATAGGGTATTTACAACCATCGGTTTTGATGGAGAACCAAGATCTTATTTGCCTCATTTTATAGGCTTTATAATAGCTTGGCAGGCTTTTTTCTTTATAAAAAGAAGAAGAAAAAAGAGTTAGTTTTTATCTGAATTTTTAAAAAGAAGATCCTTTTCATGCTTTGTCAAACTTTCATAGCCTGACTTGCTAATTTTATCCAATATTTCATCAATTGTTTTTTGGTCATTTTTTTTATTACTTGATTTAAATGAAAACTTATCTAAATAATCTGTAATTATATTAAAAGGGGACTTAAATGAATTAAAATTATTTGAGTAATAAAGACCATATATTGCACCTCCTAGATGAGCTATATTTCCTCCTGCATTATTGAATGGTATTTGAATTAAACTCATTAAAACATAAAATAAACCAATGTGTTTTAACTTTACATTGAAAAAAATTAAGCTAACAGAAGTATTTGGATAATATGAACAAGCAAAAATCAACAATGAGTATACAGCAGCAGATGATCCAATAAGTGGAGTGAATGAATTTTCAAATACAGGGAATCCATTATAGGAAACAATAAATAAAAGCCCACCGGCTAGAGCACCATAAAAATATATTTCAAGAAACTGCTTATTATTAAGAAAAGATAAAAAGTAATCAGATACTATGTATAGGATAAACATATTCCAGAAAATGTGAAAAAAATCAACATGGAAAAAAGAATATGACACTAAAGTCCAAGGACTCATTAAAACCTTTGTAAACTCAGGATGTAAATCAAAATATTTAATTAAACTTATTTGATTAAAATTGAATAAAAAAAGAAAAGTATTAGATACAAGAGGTAGTAAAAAAATAATAATATTTAAGATTATGATTTTTTTAAAAATTGGTTGATTTATAAAATATTTATAACCTAATTCCATCTTCTATTGTTAAATTGATTTTTCTTCCAGTACCACATCATTAAAAATCCTGTAACAGCACCTCCAATATGAGCAAAATGAGCAATTGGGCCAACAGAATAAGATGTAAAACCGAAGAACAAGTCAAATAAAATTAAAAGTGGAACAAAAAATTTAGCTTTAATAGGAATTGGAGGAAAAAGTAACATTAATTGAACATTTGGAAACAACATTGCAAAGGCAACTAAAATTCCATAGAGTGCACCTGAAGCTCCAACCATAACAGCCTTAAAAGATTGAATTCCTGAATATAATCTATCTTCTCCAACAGACTGAATGATACTAGTGTTTAATCTTCCTGTTTTATAAAAAGCATCAACATCAGAATTAGTTAAACCATTGTCTATCAAAATTTGAGTGACTGACATTACATCATAATGGTATACAATAGTTTGAATTAAAACTGCACCAAAACCAGCTGATAAATAAAAGAAAACAAACTTTTGTTTACCCCACATCTGTTCTAAAGGAGTTCCAAACATCCAAAGTCCAAACATATTAAACAAGATATGAGTAATATCACCGTGCATAAACATATGAGTAACTGGTTGCCACAATATAAAATCTGAATTGTTTGGATAATGCATAGCAAACAAATCATACATTAACTCACCAAAAACAATTGATGCTATAAAAAATATAACGTTTATTATAATTAGATGTTTTACTATTTCACTAACTCTTCCCATCAAAATCTATTTTCTATATCGTTTTTATTTAAAGTAATAAATATTTGTTTATTGTCAGGTGATAGGTTTGGCTCTTTACATGAAAAAAGTTGATTTACCAGGAACTCTTGTTCATTAGAATTTAAACTTTGACCTGTTTTAATCGATGAACTTTTTGAAAGTTTTTTTGCAAAAAAATCTGAATAGCTAAGATTTTTTGATTTGTCAAAAATGTTTTCATCATCAAGAATATCCTCAATTATTTCTTCAATTGAGTTATTTATTAATTGGGATGGAACTGAACTTATACTTAATAAAGTATTTGATAAATCATAAACAAACCCCAGAGAATCAAAATCAGTTGTGATTTTTTTAAACAAAATTAATTGGGACTTAGTTAATGTAATTTCAATAGGAAAGACTAGTTTTTGAGATTCAGAAGAGCTTTCAAAAATTGATTTCAAAAAGTCTTCATAAAGGATTCTTTGGTGAGCTAAATTCTGATTAATTATAATCAAAGAAGATTTACTAGTGCTAACTATATATTTATTGAAAATTTGAAATATTTTTGAAGATAGTTTATTGTCTTCATTTGCATAAGATAGACTATCACTTAGCTCTAGATTAGAATCTTTTTTTATAAAATCCTCCTCATTAAAAATTTTAAATGGATTAAACTCTGAGTCTACCTCGATACTGGGTATTTTAGGATCTGTGTTAATCTGGTTATACGATATATCCATAGATGAATCTTTTTCAAAGTCAAGTACTGGACTAATTTGATAAATTCCTAGACAATGTTTAACAGCTGAATTAATTATGGAATAAAGGCTTTGATCGTCATCAAACTTAATTTCAGTCTTATTTGGATGTACGTTTACATCAATTTTCACTGGATCCATGTTTATAAATAGAAAATATCCTGGATAATAACCATCTCTTAGAAGACCATCAAAAGAGGATGAAATTGAATGATTGATAAATTGACTTTTAATAGGCCTATTATTAACAAAAATAAATTGATTAGATCTTGATTTTTTAGCAAATTCAGGTTTTAAAATAAAACCATTTAGATTTGCTATCTGAGTGTTTTCTTTTATTGGAATCAAATGTTCTCTGATTTTTTCTCCAAAAACTGATATAATTCTTTTTTTTAGAGATTCTTTTTTTAAATAAAAAATCTCTTCCTCATTATTTATAAGTGAAAATTCAATCTCATGATTAGAGACAGCTATGTTATGAAAGACATTCATTATATGCCTTAATTCAACAAAATCAGATTTTAAAAAATTTCTTCTTGCTGGAACATTAAAAAAAATATTTTTTACTTTAATGGAAGTTCCTTTATCTAAACTTAATTCCTTTTCATTGATTATTTTTCCACCAACCATCTCAATGAAATAACCTTCATTCTCAAGATTTTTACTTGATGTCATTTCAATCATTGAGACTGAAGAAATAGCAGCTAAAGCTTCTCCTCTAAAGCCCATTGAAGAAATAGAAAAAACATCATCAATAGAGTTAATTTTGGAAGTTGCATGCTTAATAAAAGATGAATGCATATCTTTTATACTCATTCCATCCCCATCATCAATAACTTGAATTAAATTTTTACCAGCATTCTTTATAATAACTTTAATTTTACTAGAATTAGCATCTAAAGAATTCTCTAAAAGTTCTTTAAGGACTGACGAAGGTCTTTGTACAACCTCTCCAGCAGCAATTTTATTGGAAACTTCAATAGGTAAAATTTTAACTATATCTGACATTAATTGGTGTAGAAAATTGTTAAATCAAAATCAATGATAAATAAAAATACCAAAATTAAAAACACAACTATTAGTATTAATGTCAAATTAATTCCTCTGTTTCTTGTATTTCGCATTTTATCTCTCTGATCACTCCAATTCATACCCATATCAATAGAATTGTATGAGTCTCTGTATTTAGAAAATTTTGACTCAAAGTTAGTAGATACATCCTCTTTTCCTTTAAAGAATCGAGGTGTATAATTGAATCTCCTGTTTTTATTTAACTTAAACAATTAAGTTTTATTTTGAATTTATTAAAATCATTTTTAAAGCTGCATCTGCAGAATCTTCACCCTTATTCCCATATTTACCTCCACTTCTATCAATTGACTGTTGAATGTTATCATCAGTTGAAACACATAGAATGATTGGAATATTAGATATTATGTTTAGGTCTTTCATGCCATTAACGACAGCTGAAGAAATAAAATCAAAGTGTTTAGTTTCACCTTTAATAATGCACCCAATAGATATAATTGCATCATAGTCTTTATTAATTAAATTTTTAGTTGCAAAAATTAATTCGAAACTACCTGGAACATATATTTTATCAATATTTTCTTCTGGAATTCCAAATTCAGAAAATTTTTTTAAAGCTCCACTGTAAAAACTTTCAGTTATTTCAATGTGCCACTCAGAAATAACACAGGCAATCTTAATTTTTTTGGGATTGTTTATTTTTATAGATCTGGAAATAGAATTGCCAGTCTTTTTAGCAGTCATACTAATTTTTTAAATTTTCAATTCTACCAAGTTGAACCTCAACTAAACTTGATTCATAAGAATCAGGAAACTCATCTTTAATTCTATTCAAAAAATCAATTGAAGATCTATATTTACCTATTTCAGAACCAATTAGAGCAGCCTTAAATAAATATTTAGGGGTTGTATAAATATTTTCATTATGCTTAAAAGCTTTTTGATAATACTCAAAAGCTTCATCTGGTTGATTCAATTCAGAAAAACAATCACCAATAGTTCCTAATGAAATTGATTTTAGAAGTATATCATCAGATTTAAATTTTTCTAAATAAATTATAGCGTTATCATACTCTTTAAGATTTAGGTATGACATTCCAATTGAATAGTTAGCTAGATTAGAAGCTTTAGTTCCAGAATATTCTTTAACTATATCTAAAAAACCATATTTTCCTTCTCCACCATTTAATGCAAGTTTAAATAATGAATCTGATTCATTAGAAACTAATGCAAGTTCAAAGAAGTATTGTGCTTTATTTAGCTCACTTATTGCCTCTTTTTCATTAGGATCAGATATAAATCTTTCATAGCCTAGATAAGAAAGAACGGATAAAGATATTACTCCAATAAATGTTAAAATAATATTTTGGTTTTTTAGTATCCATTGTTCAGACTTATTAGCAGTAGAGTCCAATGACTCAAATACTTCAGCTGTTTGACTCTTCTCTCCTTTTTGAGCTTGATCACTTTTACTCTTTTTATATCCTCTTCTATTAAATGTTGCCATAATAATTTTTTGAATCCCAAAATTAATGTTTTATTTTGAATACTTATTATGTTTTTACATTCACTAAAAATTGATAATTATAAAAACCTTGAAAAATTCAAGTTAAGTTTTACTAAAAAGATCAATTGTTTTATCGGAAAAAATGGAATTGGAAAGACCAATATTGTAGATTCCATTTATCATTTGGCATTTACAAAGAGTTATTTTAATCCCTCTACCTCACAAAATGTTAAAACTGGATCTGATTTTTTTTCTATATCTGGAGATTTTAATATTGATGAAAGAAATGAAAATATTCACTGTTATTATAAAATAGGAGAAAAAAAGGTTATAAAAAGAAATGGTAAAGTATATAAAAGAATTTCAGACCATATTGGATTAATAAACCTTATAATAATTTCTCCACATGATAGAAACCTTATAATTGAAGGTAGTGAGATGAGAAGAAAATTCATTGACTCAGTGATAGGTCAAGTAGATAAAGTATATCTACAAAGAGTTATTGACTACAACAAGGTTATTACACAAAGAAACTCTCTTTTAAAATACTTTTTCATTAATAGAAAATTTGATAAGGACACAATAGAGTCATATGATCAACAATTAATAAGTATTGGAACTCCAATATACAAGGAGAGATTTAAATTTATGACGGCATTTATTCCAATTTTTAAAAAATATTACTCTGATATAAGTTCAGGTAATGAATCAGTTGATATAAATTATAAAAGTGATTTAAATTCTGGGAGTTTTTCAGAAATTCTTAGTGAAAGTTTATCAAAAGACAGATTCATACAATATACTTCAAAAGGGGTTCACCGTGATGATCTGAATTTTACAATTGATAATAATAAAATAAAGAATTTTGGAAGTCAAGGTCAACAAAAATCATTTCTTATCGCTTTGAAACTTGCTCAATTTGATTACTATAAAACAAAATTTGGAAACTCTCCAATAGTTTTACTTGATGATATTTTTGATAAATTAGATCAAGAAAGAGTCAGACAAATAGTTCAAATCTTGGAAAAAAGAGATTTTGGTCAAATTTTTATAACTGATACACATATTGATAGAGTTAAGGATGCCCTTTCTGAGTCAAAAAATAAAGAAGAAATATTTGATCTTGAAAAATTAAAGAACAATGAATAAAAGAGGAGAGGTAAAAAATCTTTCAAAAGTAATTCAAGATGTTTTTTCTCAAAAGCACTTTAGAATTGGAATTGATAATGTTAAAGTTCAAGATGCATGGGTTAAAACTATGGGAGAGAATATTCAGAAATATACATTTAAAGTATATTATAAAAGAGGTGTACTCTATGTTAAGCTAAAGTCTTCTGTATTAAAAGAGGAGCTAACCTTTGAAAAAGAAAAGGTTATAAAATTGATTAACAAGGAACTTGGAAAAGAGTATATAAAAGATCTAAATCTTAGCTAAATATTTCATTAGAATCAAAATGAAAATCTATCTCAATTGATGCATTTTCATCACTATCTGAACCATGAACAGCATTTTCTCCTTTAGATTTTGCAAATTTCTTTCTTATAGTTCCATCCATTGCCTCTTGAGGATCTGTAGATCCAATTAGTTCTCTGAATTCTTCAACAGCATTTTCTTTTTCTAGAGCGGCAGCAATAATAGGTCCACGAGTCATAAAGCTTACTAAATCATTGAAAAAAGGTTTATCTGAATGAATTGAATAAAATTTTTCAGCTTCGTCTTTACTCATTTTTTTATATTTAAGAGCAATAATTTTAAATCCTGCATTCTCAATCATATTTAAAATTGGAAGCATATTTCCCTGCTCAATTGAGTCAGGCTTTAGCATTGTAAATGTTCTATTTGAATTCATGCGGCAAATTTAACAATATCTATCATTATACAAAGTTTTAATAATTACTTTATTTTAATTTTCAATATAATATTATATTAGCCCACTCATGAATGAACAAATTCTAAATCAAATCAATGATATTTTTTCAAAGAAGAGAAATATTATTTTGATACCTCATAGCAGTCCTGATGCTGATGCTCTAGGAAGTTGTCTAGCCCTATATCATTTCTTTAAAGATAAAAATGATGTGAACATAATTTCGCCCAATGAGTATACAGATATTTTAAATTTTCTTCCAGGATCAGAGAATGTTATTGTTTATGATAATGATAAAGAAAAGTCTGAAGATGTTTTTAAAAATGCTGATGTAATTTTTACCTTAGATTTTAACAGCTTAGGAAGAGCTAGAAACCTGTCAAACCTTATATCTAGTTCATCTGCTAAAATAATAATGATTGATCACCATGAAAATCCAGATAATTACCCAAATATCATGATTTCTGATTCAAAGATGAGCTCAACCTGTGAAATGGTATTTGATTTCATTAATGCAATTGATAATAAAAAAATAGATAATGATATTGCTACTTGTTTATATACAGGTATAGTAGCAGATACTGGATCTTTTAGGTTTCCTTCGACAACTTCTAAAACTTTAAAAGTTGGATCAGAATTGATTAATTACGGAGTAAACATAACTGAGATATTTGAAAAACTATATAATAATTTTCAGTTTAAAAGATTGAGACTCTTAGGATCAACAATAAGTAATTTCAAAAAAATAGATGGACTTCCTGTACTGTATACTTTAATCTCTGAGGAAGATCAGATTAAAAATGACTTTAAAAAAGGAGACAGTGAAGGATTTGTAAACTTTGGATTGAGTGTTACAGGAATTTTATGTTCTGTTCTTTTTATAGAGAAAAAAGATGAAGGAATAATAAAAATTTCATTTAGATCAAAAGGTGATTTTAAAGTTAATATATTTGCCTCAAGATATTTTAGTGGAGGTGGTCATGAACATGCCTCTGGAGGAGTATCTAAACTAAGTTTAATTGAAACTGAAGAAAAATTTATTGTTGATATTAAACAATACCTAAAAGAAAACTATGAATAAGAATTTATTAATCTTAATCTCAATACTAACTTTAAACTCATGTAATATGAATAATTCTGATTTATCAGATGGATTGTACGCTGACATTGAAACATCAAAAGGAAATATAATTTTACAATTATATTTTGAACAAGTACCTACAACTGTATCAAATTTTGTTGCACTTGCTGAAGGAAATCATCCAGTTGTTGATGAAGAACTATCAGGAAAACCTTATTATGATGGACTAAAGTTTCACAGAGTACTTGAAAATTTTATGATTCAAGGGGGTGATCCTACTGGAACTGGATCAGGTGGTCCAGGATATCAGTTTGATGATGAATTTAGTTCTGATCTTAAACATGATGGCCCGGGAGTATTATCAATGGCTAATGCAGGTCCTGGAACTAATGGTAGTCAGTTTTTTATAACTCATGTTGAGACGCCATGGTTAGATGGAAAACACTCTGTTTTTGGTAAAGTAAATTCTGGACAAGATATTGTTGATAGCGTAGAACAAGAGGACATCATTAAAACTGTAAAAATTATTAGAATAGGTGAAAGTGCCAAAAAATTTGATGCACCTTCTGTTTTTGAAAGCTATATAGCTAACAAAAGTGATGCTGATGCTGCAAAAGCAGAAGCTGAACAAGATAAAATTAAGGATATTACAAAAGGAATGTCTAAGACTGAAAGTGGAATTTATTACAATATCTCAACAAAAGGAAAAGGAAATAATGCAAAACCTAATGATTTACTTTCAGTTCACTACTCTCTTCAACTTATTGATGGGACTGAAATTGATTCATCATTTACTCGCGGCGCACCAATTGAGTTTACTTGTGGCGTTGGTCAAGTAATAAAGGGATGGGATGAAGCTATGGAGTTATTAAATAAAGGATCAAAAGCCAGATTAGTTATTCCAAGTGAGCTTGGATACGGTTCTATGGGAGCTGGGAATGGAGTAATTCCTCCAAATGCTACATTGATTTTTGATGTAGAACTAGTTGACATCAAATAAATTATAGATGAAATTGAGATTGTTTATTGCACTTGCAATAATGTTTCTATATATATTATTGAATATTATCAATTAGAAAAACTATATAATTTTCAAAACTGAATTACTATATTAGTAAACTATCCCATTTTTTATGGGTCAAACAAAAAAACTAATTTGATATGAAAAGACTTTTTTTATTATTAATATTTTTTTCATTTAATCTAAATGCTCAAGATTATTTCATTGTAAATGACGGTGTAAAAACTAAGGATTATCAGTATAATGTCTTCACAAATGCTAATATTTATTCTAGCAATGGAATGATTACTAATGGAACACTTATTGAAAAAGATGGTAAAATCATAGATATTGGTGTAAATCTAAATCTGCCAAATAATAGTGTAGTGTATGATCTTAAAGGACAATATATCTATCCATCTTTTATTGAAACTCATTCTTCTTTTGGTGTAAAAAAACCTCAAAGGAAATCTTCTGGTAGAAGTTCTCAATATGAACCTTCAAGGAATGGTTATTACTGGAACGATCATATATTGAGTGATTACAACAGCTTTATAGATTATACTTATAATCAAAAAGAAGCAAAAGGGTATAGAGATATTGGATTTGGTGTGGTAAATTCTCATAGAAATGATGGAATTCACAGGGGTACAAGTTTTGCAATTGGTTTAATAGATGGACAAAATGAATCTTATAGAGTTTTATCACAAAAAACTGCTGAACACTATTCTTTTTCAAGGAGTTTAACTTCAGGGCAATCATATCCTTCTTCAACGATGGGAGCAATTGCATTAATTAGACAATTACATTATGATTCAGATTGGTATTCTCAGGGTGAGTCAATTTCAAAAGATCTAGCTATTGAAGCTATTATAAAAAACAAAGAGCTGCCAAAGTTTTTTGATGCTAATGATAAATTAAATGTTTACAGAGCTGCCAAGCTTTCTAAAGAATTTAATTTAAATTTTATAATTAAGGGATCAGGAAAGGAATATGAGAATGTGAGAGAATTAAAGAAATTCTCAAATACTCTTATAATTCCTGTTAATTTTCCTAAGGCATTTGATGTATCTAACTCAAAGCTAAACGATAAACTAACAATTAATCAATTAAGATACTGGAACCAGGCTCCTGCTAACCTTGGAATACTTGAAAAAAATGGTGTTACCTTTTCAATTACATCCTCTGATCTAAAAAATAAAAGAGAATTTTTAAGTAATATCAAGAAAGCTATTAAAAATGGACTAAGTGAAAAAGTAGCTCTTGATGCTTTAACAATTATCCCTGCAAGTTCAATTAATTTAGATGATAAGATTGGAAAAATAGAGAAAGGCTATTATGCTAATCTTTTAATTACATCAGGTCCGATTTTTGGAGATAAAACTGTAATTAATGAGAATTGGGTTAAAGGTCAAAGACATATTATAAAAAATACTGATAAGGTTAATGTAGATGGAGATTATACAATTCAAATCAATGATAAGTCATATGAAATAAAGATTTCAAATAGTCTAACAAAGCCTTCAACAAAAATCAAAAGAGACTCAACAGATATTAAATCAAAAGTATCACTAGTTGATGACTGGTTAAGTTTAACACTTTTTGATAGCATTAATGAAAAACCTTCATTTGCACAAATTTCAACAAAAATAAGCTCTTCAACAAGTCTCTCAGGAACAGGTTCTGATTTTAATAATAATAGTTTTTCATTTACAGTTTCAAAAAAGAAAGTCGAAAATAATACAAATGCAAAAAAATCACCTAAGTCAAAATCTGACTCATCATTTGTATCAAATGTTACATTCCCAAATGTTGGATTTGGTTTAAAGTCTATACCAAATAGTCAATCCATTCATTTTAAAAATGCAACTCTATGGACTAATGAAAGCGATGGGATTATTGAAAATTCTGATATTATAATCAATAACGGAAAAATTGTTGCAATTGGAAAAAATCTTGAAACACCAGCTGATTTCAAAGTAATTGATGCAACTAATAAACATATTACATCAGGTATAATAGATGAGCATTCTCACATGGCAGCTTCAAGTATAAATGAGGGAGGACATAACTCATCTGCAGAAGTATCTATAATGGATGTTATAAATCCTGATGATATTAATGTCTATAGGAATTTAGCTGGTGGAGTAACATCCGCTCAAATTCTTCATGGGTCTGCTAATCCAATAGGAGGGCAATCTGCAATCATTAAACTTAAATGGGGGTCTGAAATTAATGATATGTATTTTGAAGGAGCTGCACCTTTTATAAAATTTGCATTAGGTGAAAATGTAAAACAATCAAATTGGAGTGGCTCAAGATTTCCACAAACAAGGATGGGTGTTGAGCAAGTTTTTGTTGACCACTTTGATAGAGCAAAAGAATATGCAAAAACTTGGGAGGAATATAACTCTCTTAGTCCTAGACAAAAAAGGTCTGTTACAAAACCTAGATTTGATGATGAGTTAGAAACTTTGTGGGAAATATTAAGAGGTGACAGATTTGTATCCAGTCACTCTTATGTTCAAAGTGAGATTAATATGCTGATGAAAGTTGCAGAAAAGTTTAACTTTAGAATTAATACCTTCACTCATATTTTAGAAGGATATAAAGTTGCAGACAAAATGGCTGAACATGGTGTTGGAGGATCTACATTTTCTGATTGGTGGGGATATAAATATGAAGTAAATGATGCCATTCCATTTAATGCTTCAATTATGCATAATGCTGGTGTTACAGTTGCATTAAATTCCGACAACTCTGAGCTTTCTAGAAGATTAAATTTAGAAGCAGCAAAGGCAGTAAAATATGGAGATATTTCTGAAGAAGAAGCATGGAAATTTGTTACTTTAAATCCTGCAAAGTTACTTCATATAGATCATAAAGTTGGGAGCCTCAAAATTGGTAAAGATGCAGATATTGTAGTTTGGAGTGGTCATCCTATGTCACTTTTCACTAAGACAGAGCAGACATACATTGAGGGTGCCTTATATTTTGATCAAGACAACCACCAACAAAAATTAAAAGAGATTAAGGATGAAAAATCTATATTGATTCAACAAATGCTTGGAGAAAACTTACCTGGAGTAAAACTTAGATTTCCGAATCCAATGCCTCAAATAGAAGTTACATGTGAACACACTGAATTTTAAATTATGAAAAAAATTATTTTATTAAACGTTTTATTTTTAAATCTGATTTTTTCTCAGCAGACTCCTGCTCCTACTCAAGATAAATCAGTATTAATCTTTGGAGGGATAACTCACGTTGGAGACGGACAAATAATTAATAATAGTGTCATTGGATTCACAGACGGTAAAATTGATTTAATTGCTTCTTCTGAAGAGAATTGGACAGACAAACTACTCAATATGTTTTCTGATTCTAATAATAAAAAATACGATACTATAATTGATGCTTCTAACCAACATATTTATCCAGGAATAATTGCATTAAACTCAAATTTAGGTCTTGTAGAAGTAGACGCTGTAAGAGCATCCGTTGATGATGATGAAGCTGGTACTTATCTTCCTGAGGTTAGATCGATTATTGCTTATAATGCAGAATCAAAAGCAGTTGAAAGTATGCGTCCTAATGGTGTTCTTGTTGCACAAATTGCCCCTAACGGTGGAGTTATTTCAGGAAGTTCATCAGTTGTTCAACTAGATGCTTGGAATTGGGAAGATGCAGTCATTAAATATGATCAGGGTTTACACATAAATTGGCCAAGTCCATATACCTTCGGAAGATGGTGGCTTGGAGAGGAAAGAGGCCTAAAAGCAAATAACAACTACAATAAACAGGTTAATGATCTAAAAGAATTTTTTGATAAGTCTAAGGCTAATATGAATTTAGATAAATCTATGAACCTTAAGAGCAGATCAATGAAAGCAATTTTTGAAGGAGAATCTACAGTATATTTATATGCTGATGATGAAAAAGAAATTGTAGATGGAGTTTTATTTTTAAAAAAAATTGGTATAAATAAAATAGTCATAGTTGGTGCTTCAGAAGCAAAGAATCAACTAGATTTTATTAAAGAAAATGATATTCCAGTAGTTGTAAAACAACCATATAGATTTCCTCAGTCTGTTGATTCAGATCCAAGAGAGACTTTTATGCTTGCCAAAAAAATGATTGATAAAGGAATACTTGTAAGTATAGATCCGTCTGGAGCACCTCAATCTAGAGTGTCTATTCGAAACTTACCTTTCTATGCTGGAAGTTTTTCAAGTTATGGAATTGATAAAGAAGCAGCCTTATCAATGATAACTCTTAATCCTGCAAAGATGTTAGGAATTGATAGTGAGTTTGGAACAATAGAAATTGGTAAGAGTGCTACCCTGTTTATATCAAAAGGTGACGCTCTAGATATTATTTCAAACAATGTAACTCACGCTTTTATATCAGGAAGAAATATTAGTTTAGAAACTCACCAAACTAGATTATGGAGAAGGTATTCTAATAAATATTCAAATTCTCAATAATAATAACACTTTCAATCCATAATTATTATTTGTAAATTTAAATAACTTAAAATTTACAAGTGTTAGTTGAGAATCAAATATTACCAAAGGAAATATCTATTCTTTATGATGATCTAATTGATAGTTCTTATCAAAAAATATCATCTAAAGAAAAAAAGATAATTTATCAATCACTTGTAATTGCTTACAATAGTCATGATGGCCAAAAAAGAAAATCCGGAGAACCCTACGTTCACCACCCTATTGAAGTAGCTAAAATTGTTGCAAAAGATATTGGACTAGATTATATTTCAATAGCTTCAGCTCTTCTTCATGATGTTGTTGAAGATACTGATATAACTCTGAACGATTTAAATCAAAGTGTTGGGGAAGAAATTTCAAAAATTGTAGATGGTCTTACAAAAATTTCCACTTTAAAAAAGAATGAAGATTATTCCGTTCAAGCTGAGAACTATCGAAAAATGCTTCTTACTCTGCATAATGATATAAGAGTTATACTAATTAAGATTGCTGATAGACTTCATAACATGAGAACAATTGAATTTCTTTCTAAGGCTAAGCAAGATCAAATGGCCTCAGAATCAATCTATATTTATGCACCATTAGCTCATCGCGTAGGTTTATATAATATCAAGAATGAGCTTGAAGATATTAGTTTAAAGATTCTGGATAAACAAAAGTATAATCAAATTAAAAATAAGATTGATAAAGAATTTGTAGATCAGGAAAAATATGTTGAATCATTTCAAAACTTTATTAGTAAAAATCTAGATGATCAAAAAATTAAATATTCAATTTTAGGAAGAAATAAGTCCATCTACTCTATTCACAATAAAATTCAGAATAAGAATATTTCTTTTGATGAGGTATATGACCGTTTTGCAATTAGAATTATTTATAAATCACTTCCAAAGAATGAAAAATTTGTTGCCTGGAAAATTTATTCAATAATAACTGATCATTTTACTCCAAATCCAACTAGATTAAGAGATTGGATTACTCTACCAAAGACAAATGGATATGAAGCACTTCACCTTACTGTTGTTGGCCCAAAGAATAAATGGATAGAAATTCAGATTAGGTCAGAGAGAATGAACGAAATAGCAGAAAAAGGATATGCAGCTCACTTTGGGTATAAACATAAAGAATCTAAAAAAAGTGAAGTTGACCTTTGGTTGAACAAGCTTCAAGATGTATTAAATCATGACAATGAACATGCAATTGATTTTGTTGAAGATTTTAAACTTAGTTTCTACTCTAAAGAAATATATGTATTTACTCCAAATGGAGATTTAAAATCTTTAAAAAGCGGATCAACTGCTCTTGACTTTGCGTTTCATGTACATACAGACATTGGTATTAAAACTAGAGGTGCAAAAGTTAATGGCAAAATAGTTCCTTTAAGCCGTATTCTTAAAAGTGGTGATCAAGTTGACATTATTACATCTGAAAATGTAAAGCCAAATGTAAACTGGTTAGAATTTGTTGAAACTTCAAAAGCAAAATCCAAAATAAAATCTTCTTTAAACGAAGAGAAAAAGAGAATATCTGTTGATGGTAAAGAAATACTAGAAAGAAAACTTAAACAATTAAAAATAAAGCTTGATGATAAAGTTTCAGGACAGATGATGAAGTTTTTTAATATTAATGCTAGTAATGATCTTTTTTTTAAAATAGGGAATGGATCAATAGATAATAAACAAATTAAAAGTTTTGCGAACGACTATAATAGCTACTTAGGATTTTTTAGAAGAAGAATTGGTTCTAATGATACAAAAATTGATAAAATTTCAGACTCAGAAAACCTAATAAAGTTTGACAAATTAGTGTTTGGTAAAGAGAGTGAGATGCTAAAATATTCAATTGCCAATTGTTGCAATCCAATAGCTGGAGATAAAGTTTTTGGTTTTGTGTCAGTGAAAGAAGGAGTAAAAGTTCATAAAAAGGATTGTCCAAATTCAATTTCATTAAGATCTAATTATGCATATAGAATAATTTCAGCAAATTGGATAGATTCTGAAAATCATGAGTTTAACGCTAAAATTGAACTTAGTGGAATTGACAACATAGGGTTGATAAATAGTATTACTTCACTTATATCTAATTCTATGAATGTTAATATGAATAAAATTTCATTTGAAACAAACGACGGAACATTCTCAGGTTTAATAAGTGTAGAAGTAAAAAATAAAGTAATTTTAAATAAACTATTAAAAAAACTTACTTCAATTGATGGAATTGAAAAGGTATCTAGAAAATAACTAATATGATTTTCAAAAAGAAAAAGAACAATGATGAGGTTATAGATGTTTTTACAAAATTTCTCAACCACCACAATCATAGAAAAACTCCTGAAAGATTTAGTATTCTTAATGAAGTTTATTCAATTGATGGTCATTTTGACATTGATTCATTATATGAAAAAATGAATAAAAAAAACTACAGAGTAAGCAGAGCAACTCTATATAATACAATTGAATTATTGCTTGAAAGTGGTCTTGTTAGGAAACATCAATTTGGTGAATCTTTTTCTCAATATGAAAAATGTTATTTTAACAATCAACATGATCATATAATTATTACCGACACAGGAGAAGTAAAAGAATTTTGTGATCCAAGAATTCAATCAATTAAAAATGATATTGAGAAAATTTTTAATGTTGATATTGAGGATCATTCACTATATTTATACGCTACAAGCAAAAAGAAAAAAAATAGATAATTTATGTCTTTAGATCTTTTATTAGGCCTTCAATGGGGAGATGAAGGAAAGGGTAAGATTGTTGATGCCATCACCTCTGATTATGATATTATTGCTAGATTTCAAGGAGGTCCTAATGCAGGACATACAATTGAATTTGACGGGCATAAACATGTACTTCATACAATTCCATCTGGTATTTTTAATCAAGGATCAATAAATATAATAGGAAATGGAGTGGTTATAGATCCAGCAATTTTTCTTAATGAGATCAATGGATTAAAAAAATTTAATATTGACTTAAATAGTAAATTATTTATTTCAAAAAGAGCTCACATAATACTTCCAACACATAAAATTATTGATGCAACTTCAGAAGCTTCAAAAGGAAAAAAAAAGATTGGATCTACTCTAAAGGGTATTGGCCCAACTTACATGGATAAAACTGGTAGAAATGGAATCAGAGTTGGAGATATTATAGATGATAACTGGCAAAAAAAATATGATAATTTAAAAGAAAAACATCTTAATCTAATTTCAAATTTTAATCAAACAGTAGACATAGATCTAGATCAATTAGAGTCTGAATTTTTCGAAGGCATTAAATGTTTGAAATCTTTTAATTTGATTGAAAGTGAAAATTATCTAAATAAGTCAATTAGGGAAGGAAAGAGAATACTTGCTGAAGGAGCACAAGGTTCTTTGTTAGATATTGACTTTGGAACATATCCATTTGTTACTTCATCTAATACTACTTCTGCAGGAGCATGTTCTGGTTTAGGTGTTCCTCCTAATAAAATAAAAAACATACGTGGTATATTTAAAGCTTATACTACTAGGGTAGGCTCTGGTCCTTTTCCAACTGAATTATTTGACTCAACTGGGGAAAAAATTAGAGAAATTGGACACGAGTATGGAGCTACAACTGGAAGAGATAGAAGATGTGGATGGTTAGATCTAGTAGCACTTAAATACTCAATTGAAATCAATGGTGTTACAGAATTAAATATAATGAAGTCTGATGTGTTAAGTTCAATTGGAAAGCTATTAGTTTGTACATCCTATACTATAGATGGTAAAGTAGTAGATTTTTTTCCATATGACATAAAGTCTAAAGATATAACTCCTAATTACGTTGAGTTTAAGGGCTGGGATATGGATATAACCGATATAAAAAATGAAGATGATCTTCCAGATGAACTTATTGATTATATAGATTATATTGAATTATTTGTTGATGTTCCAATCAAGTTGATATCTGTTGGTCCTGATCGAACACAAACAATCTACCGAAAGAAATGAATCATTTCAAGTTTTTATTAATCTTACTAATAACTGCAAATACAGTTAATAGTCAAGATCAGAGAACGATTGAAATTATACAGGCAGGAAAATCTATAAGAAATTCTGTCGAATATCCAGGAGCAAATATTTTACAAAGAGATAATGACATTAGAGTAATTTTGTTTCATGATGGGGCTAAGATAGAATCTGATTTATCATATTATTACTTTAATGAAAATTCATTCAAAGCAAATGGACAAGTTAATTTTAATCAAGGAGATTCATTAGTGCTTACATCTGATTATCTCGAATATGATGGGACTTCAAAAAAAGCTTTTGCGTATGGGAATGTAAAATTAACAAGACCTGATATGAAACTTGAAACAGATACTCTGTATCTAGATAGAACAAAAAATATTGCTTTTTACGATTCTAAAGGAAGAGTAATTGATAATGATAATATCTTAGTGAGTAACTCAGGCACATATTACATGGGTCCAAAAAAATATATTTTTAAATCAAATGTAGTAATTGATAACCCAGAGTACAATGTAAATTCTGAAGAGTTAGAGTATTTTACAGAAACAAATCACACATATTTTAATGATAAAACATTAATCACAGGTATTGATTATAGTATTTTATGTAAAGATGGTTTTTATGATACAGTTAATCAAAAAGGATACTTTAGAGATGATGCCGTTATTAATTACGATGGAAAAATTATAAATGGAGATAGTATTTTCTTTGAAAATGAAAGATCGTATGCAGCTGCATCATATAACATTAAAATTAATGATACAATTAATAAATCAATAATAACAGGGCATTATGGAGAGATTTTTAAGGAAAAAGACTCTGCTATTATTACAAAAAACGCATTAGCTGTAAACATAATTAAAAATGACTCACTTTATATACATTCCGACACAATTACAATAACTGGACCTGATGAAAAAAAGATTTTAAAAGGGTATTATGATGTTAGAATTTTAAAATCTGATGTAAGAGGATTGTCAGATTCTATTCACTTCAACCAGGAAACAGGTTTGATTAAATTATTGAAAAAACCTAAAAGCTCAAAATTCATTAAAAGTTTGACAGATGAAGAAAAAAATAAATTAAATCCAGTAATATGGTTTGGTAAAAATCAAATAACTGGAGATAAGATTTTTTTAAAATCTAATGTAGCAACCGAAGAACTTGATTCGCTAATAATTAGGGGAAATGTATTTATGAGTCAAAAAGATTCATTGAATAGTGATAGATTTAATCAAATAAAAGGTGAAAAGCTTGATGGATACTTTAATCAGGGAAGTTTAGATAATGTATATATAGTAAAAAACAGTACACTTTTATACTATATGTACTCTGATGATGCTGAATTCATTGGAATGAATAAAACTCTTGCAAGCTCAATACTTATAAAATTTTTGAATAATGAAATATCTGAAGTTTCATTTTACAAAACACCAGATGGAAATGTTATTTCTGAGAATAAAATTATTTTAAATGAAATGAAACTCCCAGGATTTATTTGGAGAGAAGAAGAAAAACCAAATAATGTAAAAGATTTGTTCAGTGAGTCAGATAAAAAATTAGAAATAGTTGAAATTGAGTAAACTAAGATGTTAACTATTTTGTTGAAAATAATTTTTGGTTAAATTAATAAGCACTCAATAGATGACTAATTTAGAATAAAAATTCTCATTGAGTAACACTGGAAATTCACTTTCAAAATTTGAGGAAATGTTAAAGACAAATACTGTCTTTTACTTTGACTCATCAGATTTCATTACTATCTCTCACCATTACATTGATCAGGCAAATTTTTCATTGGCTGATAAAGCTATCAAAATGGGTTTAGATCAACACCCAAATAACATTGATTTAATGTTGTTGAACTCTGAATTACTTATCTTCAACTCTAAATATAAAGAGGCATATAAAATTTTAAATTTTGTTGAAGAAATAGATCCAGAAAATAGAGAGGTTTACCTTCAGAAAGCTACAATTTATTCAAAAAACAACTTGAGTGAAGAAGCTATAGATATTCTAAAAAGAGCACTTACTTTTATAGACGACAAAATAGAAATATGGAATATGATTGCTATGGAGTTTCTTCTTCTTGAAGATTTTGAGTCAGCAATTCCATTTTTCAAAAAATGTCTCGACTCTGATGAAGAGGATTATCAATCACTCTATAATCTTATTTTTTGTTACGAAAATCTAGGAATGATTGACGAATCTATAAACGAATTAAGTTCTGTGTTAGAAAAGAGACCTTATTCTAAAATAGCTTGGCATCAAATTGGTAAAATATATAATAAACAAGGTAAATTTAAAGAATCTATCTCTGCGTTTGATTTTGCAATTATTTCTGACGATCAATTTGTTTCTGCTTATATTGAAAAAGCTAAAGTTTTAGAAAAAGTTGGAAGGATTAATGAAGCTCTTGAAAATTTTAGGCTTTCTATTGAGCTAAGTGAACCAAATTCTTATATCTATTTTAGAATTGCAAAATGTTATAAGAAGATAAATAACAAAAAATTATTTTTAGAGTATATTAAAAACTCAGTTAGGGAAGAGCCAGGAAATGAAAAAGCATGGATATATTTAATAAAATACTACTTAAAGAATAATAATCTTAGACAAGCTAAATATCTAGCTTCAAAAGCATTGAACAATAATCATAACAGCATTAAAATCATCGAATTGAATGCGATAATTTACAGAGATACAGGAGATATTTCAGAAGCAATTAAATTTTATAATCAAATTATTGAATTTAAAGAAAATTTATCATGGAAAATATGGAAGGGATTATTAAGATGTTTGATTGATAATAAAGAATGGTCAGAACTTTTAAGGATAAGCTTAAGAGCTAAAAAGCACTATCCAAACAAAGCGTTTTTAGATTTTACTATTAGTGGTTGTCTGTTAAAAAATGGTAAATTAAATGAAGCAATTTATTTTTATCAAAGTGGAAAAAAAACTTGTCAAGTTCCTGAAAAACTAATTGAGTCATTTCCAGAATTCACTGAAAATAAGACATTACTTGTCTGATTTTTTATAAATTATAAAATGCTAAATAATTATCTTATTCTTTTTATTAAAGGTCTTGCAATGGGTGCGGTTAATAAAATTCCTGGTGTTTCTGGAGGAACTGTAGCTTTTGTAACAGGAATATATGAAGATTTAATAAACTCTATTAAAAAAATTAATTTCTATTCATTTAAGATTTTATTTACTAAAGGATTTAAAGCTTTTTATATAGAAGTTAATGGCAAATTTTTGACTATTCTTTTTTCTGGTGTAATTGCAAGTTTTTTTTCAGTATCTCTGGTATTAGATAAGCTAATTAGAGATTATGAAATCTATGTATTCGGAATGTTTTTTGGAATGATATTAGGATCATTTTATGTAATATATTATCAGTTAGAAAAAATTAATGTTAAAACTTTTGTAGGAATAATAATAGGCTTAACTATTGGTTTATTAATAAGTTTTGCAGATAATCTAGAGGTGGCAAACTCAAGTTTAATAATCTTCTTTTCAGGAATGATAGCCATATCAGGAATGATATTACCGGGATTATCTGGATCTTACCTATTACTTCTTATGGGTAACTATACATTAATAATGGTAGATTCCGTAAATGCTCTTTATTATACATTAACAGAGATAATTTCACTGAATTTTGAATTCATTAATGATCCCGAAAGACTATATCTTCTTAAAGTTTTAGTTCTATTCACTGTTGGGTCCATATCAGGTTTGGTGTTTTTTTCAAATATATTAAGCTCACTATTAAAAAATCATAAATCCATTACAATATCAATAATAGTAGGTTTTATAGCAGGATCACTTTTAGGTGTTTGGCCCTGGAAAAATGAAGACATATATGGTAATGTGTCTTTGTTTATTCCCGATTTTACAACTACTGAAACATGGACAACTTTATTTTTTCTTTTTATTGGTATTTTGTTTGTAGTTTTATTAGAAAGACTGGCACATAAGCATTGAAAAATAAAAAACAATTCGGTTTAATCGGGAAAAATATAGAATATTCATTTTCTAGAAGGTTTTTTTTAGAGAAATTTAATTCAAATGATAAGTATTTAAACTTTAGTTACATAAACTATGATATTAAATCAATTGAAGAAGTTGATAATGTTTTTAAACAAAAAAATCTATGTGGGTTAAATGTTACAATTCCTTATAAAGAGAAAATCATAAATTTTTTAGATGAGATATCTGATCAAGCTAAAGAAATTGGAGCAGTAAATACAATCTGTTTTGATAATCAAAGAAAGATTGGGTATAATACCGATATTTTTGGATTTTCTAAATCACTTGAAATAAATGAAATAAATAATATAGATAGTGTTTTAATCCTTGGATCTGGAGGTGCTGCAAAAACAATTTCTTATTTCTGTATTAATAATAATATCCCTTATAATATTGTTTCT
>SGZE01000007.1 GCA_004214015.1 Flavobacteriales bacterium
TCTTTATATCGTCTTCTAGTTTTACAGCACCTTTTCCTCCAAGATTTGGATTAAAGGTTATGTCAATATTTCCTAATTTGTCACTTCCCATTAGTATTTGTTGTCTTGTTGTGTATGGGACAAATAACTCACTTTCTTCATTGTCACCATCAAGATCTTGATAAACTCCAACAACTTTAAATGATCTAGAGCCAACATTAATAAACTTACCTAACGGGTCTTCTCCTTTGAAGATATCTCTTGCAACAATTCTTCCGATAACAACAACTTTTGTTTTTTCCTTTATATCTTTTTCATTAATATATCTACCCTTCATTAAAATATTACCTGATATATATTGATTAGATGGTGATATAGCTTGAATTGTAAAATTATATGACTCTAATTTGTATTTTATAGTTGCTCCATAACTAATTGTTGGGTTTACATACTCAACTCTATCTGAAAAGTTGGTTTTTATATCTACTACATCAGAGTTATCAAATTCAATTCTTCTATTAGTTTTAAAACCACCATATGGTTTAGTTGTCTTCCCTGGATAAAAATATACTACATTATTTGCCTGTCTTAAGAATAAATCCGTGTAAGAATTTTTTAAACCTTCTCCAAGGCCAAAAAGAATAATAAAGATTAAAATACCTAATGATACCGTTATACCAGAAAGCGCAGTCCTTAACTTATTCTTTTGAATAGACTGAAAAATTTCTTTCCAACGTTCTATATTAAACATTTTTTATAATGTTTTGTTTAACTTTTTTATCCTCAACTATAACTCCATCTTTAAGACGAACAACTCTTTTACACATTTCTGCTATATCCTGTTCGTGAGTAACAACAAGAATAGTTTTACCTTCGTTATTAATTTGTTGTATTAAAGCCATTACCTCCATAGAGGTTTTCGAATCAAGTGCACCAGTAGGTTCATCTGCAAGTAAAACTTTTGGGTTAGATGCTAATGCTCTAGCTATAGCAACTCTCTGTTTTTGACCACCTGATAATTCACTTGGTAAGTGAGTAGACCATTCTTTAAGACCAACTTTATCGAGGTAATTAAGTGCTGTTACTTGCCTTTCTTTTCTTGAGATACCCTGATAATATAATGGAAGGGCTACATTTTCGAGTGCATTTTTATAATTTATCAAATTAAAAGATTGAAAAACAAAACCTAAAAATTTATTTCTATAATTAGCCGCTTTTTTTTCATCCATATTAGCAATACGGATTTTATCAAGATCATAAGTTCCCTCATCGGAAGTATCAAGCATTCCTAAAATATTTAGAAGAGTTGATTTACCAGAACCTGAAGATCCCATTATAGCAACAAGTTCACCATCAGCAACTGAAAAATCTATTCCCTTTAGAACATGTAAAGATGAAGATCCCATCTCGTAGGACTTATGTAAATTATTAATTTCTATCATATATTTTGCAAAATTACCTAAATTCTAAATATTAGAACGATAAATTATCGTAAAGTTTGTTTAAAGCATTAAAAAATAATAGGTACTATGTAATACAAAGTACTTAATAAATTTTTTATTACACAATTTATTTTTCAGTTTTGTTTGTTTCATATGATTTTAACGAGATGAAAAAAAGTTCAAAAGATGTTTTACCTTTTGAAGTAATCTTGCAGAGAGTAAGAGGGTAATTACCTTCGAACTTTTTTCTTACTTTAATAAGTCCTGCGTCTTCAAGTTTTTTTATTTGAACACTAATGTTACCTTTTGTAGCCTCTGAAACTTCGATCAATTTCTTAAAGCTTGCACTATCAACTGTAAATAAAAAAGAAAGTATTTTTAATCTCACTGGATTAAAAAGTAACTTCTCTAATTCTTTATTCATCAGTTTTCATTCTATTAAGTAAAATTCCAGGAATCAATAATCCTAGAGTTATTCCAATCATATTCACTATTAAAAAATTTTGATCTGGATTTTGATTCAAATTGAAAATGAAAATAAATATAACCATACCGCCTATTGTTAAGGGTTTAAATTTAATAATCATTCCAGTCATAACAATAACAAGACCTAGGAGAAATAAAATATCTGGAACTGGGTTGATTCCTTTATATAGAGAAAAAGCTGTTATCATTAGCCACCCAAAGCCAAATACTCCCCATATAATTTTGATAGCTCTACCTAATGTTGTTGAATATCCTATCTCTTTATATTTTTTGATGTTCCAACGTGTCATATAGATCATGCCGATCATGGGTAAAAATATCCAGTATATTCCAGCAGAATAATATGTTTGTTGAATAAATGATGGAAAACTATAATGAATTATACTCATTATGTTTATAAATATTCCCCAGAAAATTAAGTTAAAACTTAATGGCTTTAGTTTGGTCCTAGTCTCATTAATTATGTCATTAATAGCCTTGATTTGATCTTCTTTATTCATCTTTTTTTCACAAATATAAACTAGTTTATAATATAAACCAAATTAATAAAAAAATTATCCTGCTTTATTAGTTTTATATATTTTCCAAATAATCAATCCTATTAATATATATGGAATTGACATTAAATAAACAATACCCCTATTTAATCCCTTGGCTGATTCATAGCCTTGATCAGTTTCCATCATAGCACTTAACATAGAACATTGTGACTGAACATCAACAGTCATTAAAAAAAATAAAATAAAAAAAAGATAGTATTTTTTCATTAGTGAATATAATATGGTGAAATCATAAGGTAAACTACAACACCTGTAACAGCAATGTAAAGCCAGATTGGAAATGTTATCCTTGCAATTTTTTTATGCTTATCAAACATATTTGAAATAGCTCTTACATATGTAATAAGAACCATGGGTACAATGAATATAGATAATGTTATATGTGAAAATAATATAAAAAAGTATAAATATTTTATAAAACCTTCTCCTCCAAAAGGTGTAGGGTCAGTTGTCATATGATATAGAATATACATAACTAAGAACACTAAAGACAAGAATATAGATGTCTTCATCAAAACCTCATGTTGTTTAACTTTTTTATTCTTGATACTATAAAGAGCAGCAACTAATAGAATTGCTGTTAAACCATTAATTGAAGCGTAAATAGGTGGCAAAAATGTTAATGCGGGCAAAGATGTTATTCTAATATTAAACAGCACTAGAACAACAAGAGGAATTACTATCGAAACAATAATAATTAAAGTTTTATACTTTAAGCCACTATTTTGATTTTCAATTTTACTCATCAATTAATTTTTTAATATCATAGTTTAACATTCCTATACCCTGCTGTATTGCATTAATATCGTTTATACCTAAATAATACATGATAGGGTTTCCAAAACTATCTTTTCTAGATCGAATATACCCATCTTTATCAATAAGTGCAAAATATCCTTGATGTTCAAAACCTCCTATAAAATTTGAATTTTGATTTGCAAAAATGTTAAATCCAATGTTAGCTAAATCATATATGTAATCTTTTTCACCAGTTAAAAAGTGCCAGTTTTGTGATTTAACATCTAGTGCTTCAGAATATTTTTTTAAAATTGATGGAGTATCGTTATTAGGATCAATAGTTATCGAGATAATGCCAAAATCGTTAGAATCACCAAATTCTTCATCTAATAACTTCATATTTTGATTCATTTCAATACAAATATCAGGACATCTAGTAAAGAAAAATTCAAGCACATATACTTTACCAATCATATCATCATTTGAAATTAATATTGAGTCTTGATTAGTTAACAAAAAGTCAGGAGCTTTTCTTTTTTCATCTGAAATAGTTAGGTATGCTAACCTTTCATTAGTGTTAAGTCTATTGGAATCTGTAATATCTGAATTGACTACTCTTTCATAAATTTTAGGTAACGAAAAGACTCCAAAAAGAATTATAATTATAAATAATCCAATATATTTTATATTATTATTCATAAAATAAAGAGTCATTTTTCTTAAGAGCTAATCTATACTCAGCAAGTATTATTTTAACATCATCTACCATTTTATTATTTATCTCTGCAACAGATTGTGAATTAAAACCATAAAGCATTCCAATATCTTCATCATCATCTCTTCCTCTTAAACTCAGATCTCTATCAACTATGAACACATAAGGGGTGCTATAATTAGAGTCTAGCTCGATATTTGTATTAAAACTTTCAAAAATCATCTTAATATTTGATTGAGTTGTCGAAATAAAGTTCCATTTTTCAAGGTCAGTACCAACTCCACTTATGAGCTCATTTTTTAAACTTTCAATTGCCTCAGATTCAGTTTTATTATGCATTACAACAAATTGAAAGTCTTGAAACTCATAAAATCTTTTGTAAATTTTTTGATTTAAATTTAATGCTTCAGATTTTTTTTTATTAATATCTCCACCCCAAAAAGCAACTATTGATATTTTATCTTTAAAAGATGTCTCTAGTATATTTCCTTCAATATTTTTTATATCCTTTACGTTTTCAGTTAAAACAGGTAGTTTTGCAAAATTATTTATACCTGTTGATAGAAATACATAAACGAATATTGGAAAGAAAAACAGAAAACCAAGTATTAGATACTTTTTAAAATCTTTACTCATTAATATATATCAAAGTTCCATGCCTTTAGACCATTAAACATTATATCAAAGATATAAGAGCCCTCATATAGAAGAATAAATAATAAGAAAGGAATTAGAATAAGAAGCGGAACAACTATAGTGTTTTTTAAAAAAGGTTTTTCATCTCTAACATGCATAAAGTCCCATGTGATATAATATGCCTTGATTATAGTCATAATAATAAACAGCCAATTTATAAGTTTAATTCCCAAAAAGTAATTTAATAATATCTCTGGTTTCATTATACCTAAAGCCACTTCAATAGCAGTTATTATAGATAAAAATATAAGAACACCCCAAATTTTCTGAACATTTGACTTAAATTTTAAACGCCCTCTAAAAATTGCTAATTTATGATTTTGATCTGCCATAGCTTATACTAAATAGAAAAATGTAAATACAAAAACCCATACCAGGTCAACAAAGTGCCAATAAAGACCCACTTTCTCAACCATATCATAATGACCTCTTTTTTCGTATGTTCCAAGAAGTACATTTATAAATATTATTATGTTTAAAATAACACCTGAAAACACGTGAAAACCATGAAATCCTGTTATAAAAAAGAAGAAATCAGCAAAAAGAGGATTTCCATATTCATTACGAATTAGGTTTGCACCTTTTACAACTCTTGTAGCAGAAGCTAGTTTAATTTCAGCTTGTTCTCGACTAAGAATTATTTTATGACCATTTTCATCTAACGTCTCTAATCTTACTGTTAAATCTATGTCGTTATTAAAACCCGTCATAACTTCATCAAGAGTAATTTCAGGTAATTTTGATTCACTTTGATACCAAATACCAACATTATCATCATGAGTTACTCTAGCTTGAGTTGAAGAAATAGCAAATTCATCAATAGGTATTCTTTTTTCTTCTTCAAGATCATAAAACTGTAAAATTTGACCATTTTGTATTTCAACAGCACCATACTCTCCTTTAATGAAATTCTTCCACTCCCAAGCCTGTGAGCCTACAAAAATAGCACCTCCAATTATTGTTAGAAACATATAAAAAGCAACACGATTTTTATCATTATGGTGACCAGCATCAACAGCTAAAACCATTGTGACAGATGAAAAAATTAATACAAATGTCATTAGGGCTACATAATACATTGGAGCGTCTACGCCATGCAAAAATGGAAAGTGAGTAAAAACTTCATCTGCAATAGGCCATGAATCAATATTTTTAAATCTCGAGAAACCATAAGAAACAAGAAATCCGGAAAATGTAAGTGCATCTGAAACAATGAAAAACCACATCATTAGTTTTCCATAACCAGCGTCTAGCGGCTTAGTTCCTCCTCCCCAAGAATTTTGTTTTGTTTTTGTTAATGTAGATGCTTGCATCCAGGGCAATTTTGATTACAAATTTATTAATTTTTAACTGAAGTATTTAATAAAAAAGAATAAATATATCCATAATGCTCCAAGAAAATGCCAGAATACTAATGCCATCTCAAAACCTAACTTATTCTTCTCATATTTTTGTCTATTAAACTTTGTTGTAACAACAGTCAAAACAATTATTCCAGCAAACAAGTGAGCTAAGTGCACAAATACTAAGACATACACATATGATGTAGTAATTGAGCTTTCAGGACCAGTAAAATAATAACCTTGAGAAATAATATCTTCAAAGCCTAAGAACTGAGCAACTACAAAAATGAGAGCCATTATAATGGTTAGCCCAAGAAAAACATTTACATTATTTCTTTGAATATATATGTTAATGTTTTCTGGAAGAGAAACTCTTACATATTGATCTAACTTATACTTTGCAAGTTGAAAAAAAAGACTACTCAAAGCTATTGAGACAGTACTTATTGTAAACCAAACAGGGAGAACAAATGAATCAAGCCAGTCTGGCCTAGAACTACTAACAATAAATGCACTTGTCAAACCTGCAAAAGTCATAGTGATGCTAATTAGTCCAAACCATAGCATCATTTTTTTAGCTTTACTAGTTTTAACCTGAATTGAATCTGAAATAGTCATTATGAAAGAAATTTATCTGCGACAAATATAATTTGAATAAAACTTAAATAAAAAATACTTGTATACATAAGTTTTATAGCATTTTGTTTATCCTTATACTTCATTAGTCTTATTGCTTGAAATAACATAAATAGACCAGAAGCTAAAATTAAGATTAAGGAGTATAAACCGATTGAAAGCTCACCAGTAAAACTAAAGTAAGGAAGAGTAGACACTAGGATCATCCAAATAGTATAAAAAACAATTTGAAATGCAGTTGAATTATCTCTTTTTCCTGATGGCAACATCTTAAATCCTCCTTTTAAATAATCATCATGTGACACCCATCCAATAGCCCAAAAATGAGGAAACTGCCAGAAAAATTGAATCATAAATAAAATACCTGTCTCTATAGAAAATTTATTAGTGACAGCAACCCAACCTAGCATAAAGGGAATAGCACCTGGAATAGCACCAAAAAAAACAGATAATGGAGTAATTGGCTTTAATGGTGTATATATAGCCAAATATATAATCATTGATACTAATCCAAAAAAGGCAGTTCGAAAATTTATTATATATAAAATAAACAAGCCTAAAAAACTAAGAATAACACAGACTAGAATAGCTTGATTTACACTTAAACCTCCAGTTGGAAGAGGGCGGTTTTGTGTTCTAGGCATTAAAGCATCTCTGTTTCTTTCAATAATTTGATTAAAGCCATTAGATGCTCCAACTACAAAGAAACCTCCAAGGATTAACAGAGCAAGTGTATAAAATGAAAATACTTCAAAGGCAATCAAATAAGATGCAACTGAGGAAAAGACTACACTGAGTGAGAGTCTATGCTTTATAAGAATTAGAATTTCAGAAAATAAAGACCTAGGCTTTATATTTAAAGTGTCAGACATTAATTTTTTTAGTTAGGAAGTATCCTTATTGAAGTCTGAAAGTGATTGGAATACTAAAAGGAACTCTAACTGGTCTACCTCTTTGTCTACCAGGGGTCATTTGAGGAAGTCTCCCAATAATTCTAGCTGCTTCATTTTCTAGGTTTTTATCTGGACCTCTCATACGAATGTTAGTAATTGTACCGTCTTTAGATATTATAAAATTGACATAAACTCTTCCTTGAATACCCATTTCTTGAGCAATATCTGGATATCTAAAGTTTTTTCTGATATGCTTATTCATTTGTTCTTGGAAACATGCTCTTCTTTGAGATTTAGCAACAGATTCACACCCAGGAAAAATTGGAACATCTTCGATCACCGCAAAAGGAACATCAATATCATCAAAGTCATCCTCTACAACAATATCTTCAATTACCATTTCTTCATCAGATTCTGTAGATTCAATAACAGTCTCCTCAACTTCTTCTTCATCCTCTACTATCTCAATAACTTCTGGAGCAGGAGGGGGTGGTGGAGGTGGTGGAGGTGGTGTTTTTAATTGTTCTGTAATAGGCACATCCTCTTCATCATCTACTAGCATATCACCATTTGTAAGATCAATTTTTCTTTCGTATGATTTATACTCTACTGCACCCCAAGTTACACCTAAGACAAGAGTCAAACCAATAACAAAGTATAGATTTCTGTTTTTATTTAAATCAGCTTCTGGATTTTTCTTTAGTTGCATGAATAATTATTAATATGCTAATCTATAAAAAATTATAATTATTTCATATAGTTAAGCTGCTCTTTATGTTTTTTTAACTAGCTATCATGTTTTTATATTCTTCAGGACTAAGAAGATTGTCAATTTCTGATAAATCAGAAATATCAATTTTAATTATCCAACCCTCCCCGTAAGGGTCCTCGTTTACTAATTCTGGCTTATCCTCTAGAGTAGAATTCATTTCAATTACTTTTCCTCCAACGGGCATAAATAAATCTGAAACCGTCTTAACAGCTTCGACTGTTCCAAAGACTTCATTTAAAGCAATTTCACTATCTAAGCTATCTATTTCAAGATAAACAATATCACCAAGTTCACCTTGAGCAAAATCAGTTATACCAATTGTAGCTATATTATCTTCGATTTTCACCCATTCATGTTCCTCTGTATATTTTAATTCTTCTGGAATGTTCATGATTATAATTTATTTAATGATCTTTTTATTAATTCTTGTAGCTCAATATCCTTATTCTCAAAATACAACTTACTTACTATTTTCTCAGATTTAGATTTATTAAAACCTAATACAGAAAGAGCAAGTAATGCCTCTTTTTTTATGTCTAGATTTTCACTCGATAAATCTATATCTTTTTTGTCAAATAATTCAACTTTATCTTTCAATTCTATTATCAATCTTTGAGCAGTCTTTAGCCCAATTCCTTTAATAGATTTTATTCTTTCAACATCTTCTTCCCATACTGCTTCTTGAATCTCGGCAGGTGATATTGATGACAAAATTGTTCTAGCTGTACTTGGTCCAATTCCAGAAATCGAAATTAGTTGTTGAAAAATGGATCTTTCACTCTTAGAACTAAAGCCAAATAAAATATCAGAATCTTCTTTCCTTTGTAGATATGTGAAAATTTTGATATTCTCATCATCTGGTATTTGTTCGTATGTATTTAATGATATATTGATTTCATATCCTATTCCGTTTGATTCAACTATAATTTTTGTTGGAGATTTTTCTATTAATCTTCCTTTAATGTAGGTTATCATTTTTTCTTAATTTTTCTTTGATTAGCATCTATTACTGATATTGCAGACATATTTACAATTTCATCAACTGATGCTCCTAGTTGAAGAATATGAATCGGTTGATTTAAGCCAATAAGAATAGGACCTACAGAAACAGCATTATCTAACTCTTTAATAGTTTTATATGTAATGTTTGCTGAATCAAGATTTGGAAATATTAATGTATTAACTTTTCTCCCATTCAAAATTGAAAAAGGGAATCTATTCTTTAACATTTCTCTATTAAGAGCAAAATCTGATTGAATTGGACCATCTACTATTAATTCAGGATTATTATCATGAAGAATTTTAACTGCTTTTGATATTTTTTTAGCTTCATCAAAATCAGAAGAACCAAAGTTGGAATATGAAAGAATTGCAATAACCGGCTCAATTCCAAACATATTCACAATCTTAGCAGTGTTTATAGCGATTTTTGCAATTTCTTTATGAGAGGGGTTAATATTCAAAGAAGTATCTGAGCAGAATAATGGACCTTGTTTTGTAATCATCAAGTTTGTTGCAGCAACTTTCTCAACTCCTGAGGCCTTTCCAATAGAATTAATTACTGGGAGAAAAACAGAAGGATAACTTTTAGAATAACCTGACAACATACAGTCAGCATCACCATTTTCAACCATCATAGATCCAAAATAGTCTCTACCTCTTAGAAGTCTCTTAACATCATCTAAAGTTTTACCTTTTCTTCTTAATTTTTTGAATAAGATTTGAGAATATTCATCAATTAAATCTTTATTTATTTTATCAGCTGGATCAATAATTTGAAGATCCTCATTGAAATCAAGAGATTCCATTAATTCTTCAATTATTTTTTTACCTCCTAACAAAACAGGCGTTGCAATTTTCTCTTCAAAGCAAATTTGAGCAGCTTTCAAAACATCTAGATGGTCTGCTTCAGTAAAAACAAGTTTTTTATCTTTTGTTTTCCTTGCTCTTCTATGAATAATTCGAATTAACTTTTGATTATTACCTAGTCTTTCATCAAGTGTTTGAGAATATTTTTCCCAATCTTCAATTGGTTCTTGAGCAACTCCTGAATCAATTGCTGCTTTGGCAACAGCAGGAGGAATTTCAGATATTAACCTAGGATCAAAAGGTTTTGGAATAATATAATCTTTACCAAAGTTTAACTTTGTTTCATCATAGGCTATGTTAACTTGTTCTGGAACTGGTTTTTTAGCTAATTCTGCTAAAGCTACAACAGCGGCTTTTTTCATTTCCTCGTTTATTTTTGTAGCTCTTACATCTAGTGCACCTCTAAAAATAAATGGAAAGCCTAAGACATTATTTACTTGATTTGGTAAGTCTGATCTACCTGTAGCAAATATTATATCCTCTCTAACAGACATTGCCTTATCATAATTTATCTCTGGATCAGGATTAGCCATAGCAAAAACTATAGGATCTCTAGACATTGACTTAAGCATGTTTTCTGATACTATATTAGCCATTGATAGACCAATAAATACATCTGATTTAACCATAGCCTCCTCAAGTGTTTTTATCTTTCTATTTGTAGCAAAAAACTTTTTTTCTTTAGTAAGACCTTCTCTTGAATTATTAATGACACCTTTACTGTCAGTCATTACAATATTATCAAGTTTTGCTCCAAAGGATATATATAATTTAGTACATGCAATTGCTGCTGCCCCAGCACCTGAAACAACAATTTTAACATCTTCAATTTTTTTATTAACAAGTTCAAGAGCATTTAAAAGGGCTGCTGCTGATATAATTGCAGTTCCGTGTTGATCATCATGCATTACAGGAATATTAAGCTGATCAACTAATTCTTTTTCAATTTTAAAAGCTTCTGGAGCTTTAATATCCTCAAGGTTTATTCCACCAAAAGTTGTGGAAATTGATTTGACTACTTCGATAAATTTATCAGGATCCTTTTCATTTATTTCAATATCAAAAACATCAATATCAGCAAAGATTTTAAACAATAGTGCCTTACCTTCCATAACAGGCTTTGAGGCATCAGGACCAATATCTCCTAGGCCAAGAACTGCTGTTCCGTTTGTTATAACAGCAACTAGATTTGATTTATTTGTATACTTATACACATTATCAGGATCCTTTTCAATTTCCTGACATGGAATAGCAACGCCGGGAGAATATGCAATTGCTAAATCTCTTTGTGAATTATATTTTTTTGTTGGTATAACCTCAATTTTTCCTGGTCTAGGCTTAGCATGATATACCAATGATTCTCTTCTTTCTCTACTCTTTCCCATAAAGATGAATTATGATCAAATATAAATTATTAATTAAATAAATTGTTTTGATTATTTTTATTTCTTCCCAAATGATTATAACCCTTATCTGTTACTTGTCTTCCCCTAGGAGTTCTTATTATAAAACCTTGTTGAACAAGAAATGGTTCATAAACCTCTTCAATAGTTTCAGTGTTTTCAGATAATGAAGTTGCTAGTGTGGATATCCCAACAGGCCCTCCATTGTAATTATCAACTATTGTACTTAATATTTTGTTATCCATTTGATCTAATCCATTCTTATCAACATTAAGTGATGATAGGGCAAATTTTGTAATCTCTAGGTCAATTTTACCATCACTTTTTATTTGAGCAAAATCTCTAACTCTTCTTAATAAAGAATTTGAAATTCTTGGAGTGCCTCGACTTCGTCTAGCTATCTCAAAGCAAGATTTTTTATCAATTTTTAGTTTTAAAATCTCTGAGCTTCTTTCTACAATTTCAGATAATAATTTATCATCATAATGCTCAAGTCTATTTGATATTGCAAATCTTTCCCTCATAGGGTTTGTAAGAAATCCTGATCTAGTTGTGGCCCCAACAAGCGTAAATGGATTTAAATTTAATTGAACTGTTCTTGCATTTGGACCAGATTCAATCATGATATCAATTTTATAATCTTCCATTGCAGAATAAAGATATTCTTCTATTACTGGGCTTAGTCTATGGATTTCATCTATAAATAGTATATCTCTTTCTTCAAGATTTGTAAGAAGACCTGCGAGATCTCCTGGTTTATCAATTACTGGACCTGAAGTCACTTTTAAACCAACTTTTAATTCATTAGCTAGGATATGAGCTAGAGTAGTCTTTCCTAGTCCAGGTGGTCCGTGAAATAATGTATGGTCCAAAGCATCATCTCTTTGGTTGGAAGCTTCAACAAATATTTTAAGATTACTAATTATAGGTTTTTGACCAATAAAATCATCAAAGCTAAGAGGCCTTAGCGCTTTATCAAAATCATTGTCTCTTTCTTGATTAACATCCATTACTTCAAATATACACTAATTGTGAAATTTGAGGTATAGATATAATTTAATGTTGAAGCTCTTTTTCACCTTTTTTTAGAGGAACATTTTGTGGTATAAAGTCATCCTTTGATCCAGGTTTTGAATAGTCATAAGGCCATCTAAAAACATGTGGAATTTTTCCAGGCCAATTTCCATGCATATGTTTAATTGGAGCTGTCCATTCAAGTGTATTTGACCTCCATGGATTCATAATCGATTTTTTACCATAGAACATGCTGCTGATAAAATTGTATAAGAATACAAGTTGAGCTGCACCAGCTAATAATGCAAATAATGTAATAACTACATTTATGTTAGCTACATCATCAAAGTATGGAAAATTAGTATTTGTATAATATCTTCTAGGTAGGCCTGCCATTCCTACAAAGTGCATTGGGAAGAAAACACCATAGGCGCTAATTGCTGTTATCCAAAAGTGTATATAACCTAGATTTTTATTCATCATTCTACCAAACATTCTAGGGTACCAATGATATACTCCAGCAAACAATCCATAGAGAGCGGAAATTCCCATTACTAAATGGAAATGAGCTACTACAAAATATGTATCATGCAAGTTTATATCTAGCGCACTATCTCCTAAAATTATACCCGTAAGTCCACCTGTTATAAATGTTGAAACAAGACCAATGGCAAACAACATGCCAGGATTAAATTGAATATTTCCTTTCCATATTGTTGTTATGTAATTAAAAGCTTTAACTGCTGAAGGTATAGCAATCAATAATGTTGTAAATGTAAATACAGATCCAAGAAAAGGATTCATACCTGTAATAAACATATGATGTCCCCATACAATAGTTGATAAAAATGCAATAGCTAGAATAGATCCAACCATAGCTCTATATCCGAATATTGGTTTTCTTGCATTAGTAGATATAACCTCTGATGCAATTCCAAGAGCTGGAAGAAGAACAATATAAACCTCGGGGTGGCCTAAAAACCAAAATAAGTGCTCAAAAAGAACTGGTGATCCTCCTTGATAATGAAGAACTTCTCCTTGGATAAATATATCTGACAAGAAAAAAGATGTTCCAAAGCTTCTATCCATAATTAGTAATAGAGCGGCAGATAATAATACTGGAAATGATACAACACCAATTATAGCAGTAACTAGAAAAGCCCAAACAGTTAGAGGTAATCTGGTCATAGTCATCCCTTCTGTTCTAAGATTAAGAACGGTAACTATGTAATTTAATGCAGCTAAAAGAGATGATGCAATAAAAAATGCCATTGAAACTAACCATAGTGTCATTCCAGCTGCTGAACCAGGTTGAGCTTGAGGAAGCGCACTTAATGGAGGGTATATTGTCCATCCTGCAGCAGCAGGACCTGCTTCTACAAAAAGTGAGGCAATCATAATTGCAGATGAAATAAAAAATAGCCAATATGAAATCATATTTAAAAATCCAGAGGCCATATCTCTCGCACCAATCTGAAGTGGAATTAATAAATTACTGAACGTTCCACTAAGACCGGCAGTTAACACAAAGAATACCATAATAGTTCCATGTATTGTAACTAAGGCTAAATAAACATTTGGATCCATTACACCGTCTGTAGCCCATTTTCCTAGAAGAACGTCAAATATACCAAATGATTCTTCTGGCCATGCTAACTGAAGTCTGAAAAGTAGAGACATTGCAATACCTACTATACCCATTATCAATCCTGTAATTAGGTATTGTTTTGAAATCATCTTGTGATCAATACTAAAAATATATTTAGTTATAAATGTTTCCTTGTGATGGTGGTCATGCTCATGATCTTCATCATGAGATTCAATTATAACATCTTTTTTTTCTGTAATATCGACTTCGATATCTGTACCAACTATTTTTGCTCTTCTGTTATTTTTTTGTGCCATAATTAATTCTGTATCTATTGAACAAATTCTTTAAATGTTTGTTGTTCATCAATCCATTTATTAAATTTTTCCTCTGTTTCAACAATAATTTTCATTTGCATATTGTAGTGTGACGCACCACAAATTTTATTACATAAAAGTAAAAAATCAAATTCATATGGATCAAGAGGAAAATCACCACTAGCAATCAGTTCTTCACTTTTATCAAATCTTATTTTATTTATCTTTTTAACCTTTTCAACAATCTCTGGTCTTAATCTCATTTCCTGAGTAGTTGTATTAGGTATAAAAGCAAATTGATTTATCATTCCTGGGACTGCATTCATTTGAGCTCTAAAATGAGGCATAAATGCTGAATGTAGAACGTCCTGTGATCTGATCCTGAAAACCACTTCACGATTAACTGGTAAGTGTAATTCTTGAACTACAATATCATCGTCTCCATTTCTATCTGTTGGATCAATTCCAACCAAATTTTTACCATCAAAATCTTGAAGAAACCTAACATTTGCATCACCTAATACACCGTCTTCTCCAGCGTATCTAGCTTTCCAATTAAATTGTTGAGCATAAAGTTCAACAACTAGGGCTTCGTCATTTTCCTCAATCGTCATAATGTCTACCCAAGTAAATAATCCATAAAGAATTAATCCTGCAAGAGCAATAGTAGGGATAATTGTCCATACACCTTCTAAAAAATTACTATCTGCAAAGAACAGTGCTTTTCTTTTTTTGTTACCTCTATACTTGAATGCAAAGTAATGAAGTAATGCTTGGGTGATAGTTTGAACAAAAAATATCACAGAAAATGAAAACCAAAGTAGTCTATCATAATTTTCACCATGAACTGAGGCAGACTCTGGTAGAATAACATCTCCATACTTGAAAAAAGAAAAAATAGTCAATCCATAAATAAAAATCAAGAAGAGAAACATAAGCTTTCCCTGCATATCATTGTCTTTATCAGTCGCAATTTCATTATTTTCATAATCTACAGGTTTAGAAAGTTCCAAAATTTTAGTTAATTGCCAAACTGCAATAGAAATTAAAATTAAAGATGTTAGAACAAGTAATAATGTCATTTTAGTCTAAGTTATAATATTGAAATGTTTTACTTTCTTCGATATATGGATCACCTTTAGCTAAAATTGGTGCTTTTGAAATTTCTTTAAATACAACATAGATAAATATTCCTAAAAAGAATAAAAATCCACCTATTTCAGCAGGACCAAATGACCACATATCACCAACCGCAGATGGCATGATCATATTGTAAACATCAAGGTAATGACCTATAATAATTATAATACCAGTTAAAATTACAATAAAGTTAGTTTTCTTAAAATCACTATTCATAAGAACAATTAATGGGAATATAAGGTTTAACACTACCATACCGAAAAATAATAAATTGTAATCTTCAATTCTAGTAATAAAATAAGTTACCTCTTCTGGTATATTAGAGTACCAAATAAGCATAAATTGGGAGAACCACAGGTAAGCCCAGAAAATACTGACACCAAACATGAATTTTGCTAAATCATGTATATGACTATTGTTTATAAAATTTAAATAATTCTGAGACTTAAGATAAATAGTAATTAATGCTATAGTTGTTATACCTGAGACAAACATTCCTGCAAAAACATACCATCCAAATAAAGTACTAAACCAGTGGGGATCAATAGACATTATCCAATCCCATGACATCATTGACTCAGATACTAAAAAGAATACAAGAAAACCTGCAGAAAGTTTAAATAATTTTTTATGAATACTTATATCATTATCGTTGTCCTGTTTTAGAGAAAGCCTTCTTGAGATATTTCTATATAAAACCCATCCGGTTACATATATTACAGCTCTTAAAAAGAAAAAAGGAATGTTTAAATATCCTACTTTGTTTCTAATTATTTCATCATGTGCAACCACTTCCGGATCCATCCAAATAAATAAATGATTAAAATTAAGAGCAGAGAACCCTAATATTATTAAAACAAAAATACAACCTGGAAGCAAGTATTTTGTTATACCTTCCATTATTCGATAGAGCACAATTGACCAACCAGCTTGAGCAGCTCTTTGAATAGCATAGAAAGCAAGAACTCCAAGAGAAATCATCATAAAAAACAAGGCTGGCACGTAAACAGCTGCCCAAGGTTTGTTATGAAGTTGATTAAAGACATGTTTATCATGATCATATTCATGACCTCCTAATGTAACTTCTTTATGATCAGATTCTCCTCCATGATCAGATTCTCCTCCATGATCAGATTCTCCTCCATGATCAGATCCTCCTCCATGATCAGATTCTCCTCCATGATCAGATCCATGACTCATATTAGCTACAATTTCCTTTGCTTCCTCTACAGTGCTTGGGGCAGAGTAAAAACCATAAGCAATCCCCATTAAACCAATTACAACAAGGCTTAAAGAAAATATTTTTACTTTGCTTGAAAAATTATAGTCTTGATTCATTTATTACTTTTTTGATTCTTCTCTTAATTTCATTACATATTGTGCAATCTGCCATCTTTCTTCTTCATTAACTTGTCCAGCATGAGATCCCATAGCATTTATTCCATACATTAGAACATGATAAATACTTCCTGGTGTAATTTCTCTATCTATATAAGCAGGAATACCTAGAAACTTTTCTCTTTGAGCAAGAATTCCCATTCCATCACCTTTATCTCCATGACAAACAGAACAATATATTTGATATAGCTCTTTACCCATACTAAGGTTAAGATCATTATTCTCAAGAGGAGACATTAATTGACTTTTAGCCAATTCGTAACCTGCATTTGAGTCTTCAAAATCATAAGGATCCCAACCTCTTGCTATTGAACCTTCTGGAGGCAATTGAGCTTCAATTCCATTAGAAAATGCATCTGTTTCTGCATATGTTTCATATGCGAGAGATTCATACATATCAGGAAAATATTGAAAATTAGGCTTTGAGGGATCAAAACATGAAGTAAGCATAAGACTTACTGAAATAAGTAAAAGTATACTATTTTTCATCTTGATCATTATTTATAACTTCGATTGATATGGCACCAAATTTTTTTAACATGGTTTTTGTCTTTGCTAAATTAGGTCCTGTCTCCATATCTATTAAAAACTTATCATCAGTAGTTGCTGGGTTTGGATTTTCTGCCATTTTAAATGGCCATAACCTACTCCTTAAATAAAAAGTAATAACCATTAAATGAGCTGCAAAAAAAACTGTCAATTCAAAAATAATTGGCACAAAAGCAGGTGCGTTTTCAATAAAAGAAAAGCTTGGTTTACCACCTATATTTTGTGGCCAATCAACTATCATAATGTAATTCATCATTAAAATAGCAACAGTAAAACCAACACAACCATACATAAATGTTGCGATGGATATATTTGTGGGTTTTAACTTCATTGCTTTATCTAAACCATGCACAGGAAATGGAGTATAAACTTCATTTATATATATTTTATTTTTGACTACCTCTTTAACAGCATCTAAAAGATTGTCATCATCGTCAAATAAAACATGTAGGCTTTTTGAACTCATTATTTCTTATCTCTTATTTTTTTATACTTTTCACCTGAAGATTTTAAAATACTTTTAATCTCTGCTTGAGCAACAACAGGAAAGCTTCTTGCATACAATAAAAATAAAACAAAGAAGAAACCTATAGTACCAATGAATATTCCAATGTCAATAAATGTTGGAGAGAACATTGTCCATGATGATGGTAAATAGTCTCTATGAAGAGAAGTTACAATAATAACAAACCTTTCAAACCACATTCCTACATTCACAACAATTGAAATTACAAAAGACCATATTATATTGGTCCTAATTTTTTTAACCCACATAATTTGAGGAGAAACAACATTACATGACATCATTAAAAAATATGCCCACCAATATGGCCCAGTTGCTCTATTTAAAAATGCATACTGTTCATATTCAACACCAGAATACCAAGCAATAAACAATTCCGTTATATATGCACATCCCACAATTGATCCGGTAATCATTATAACAATATTCATCATTTCAATATGCTGAATAGTAATATAACTTTCCAGTCTTGAAACTTTTCTCATAATTATTAGAAGTGTCTGAACCATAGCAAATCCGGAAAAAATTGCACCAGCAACAAAATATGGAGGAAAAATTGTTGTATGCCAACCAGGAATTACTGAGGTTGCAAAATCAAAAGATACTATAGTGTGTACTGAAAGAACAAGAGGAGTGGCAAGTCCTGCAAGAACTAATGAAACCTCTTCAAATCTTTGCCAATCTTTCGCTCTACCAGACCATCCAAAACTAATTAGACTATATATTTTTTTTCTAAATGGATCAACAGCCCTGTCTCTAATCATTGCAAAATCAGGTAATAATCCAGTCCACCAAAAAACAAGAGATACAGTTAAATACGTTGAAATTGCAAATACATCCCAAAGTAAAGGTGAATTAAAATTAACCCACAGTGATCCAAATTGATTAGGAATAGGAAACATCCAATATGCAAGCCATGGTCTTCCCATGTGTATTATTGGAAATAAACCTGCTTGAATTACGGAGAAAATGGTCATAGCCTCTGCAGATCTATTAATACCCATTCTCCATTTTTGTCTAAATAAAAGAAGTACTGCTGAAATAAGAGTTCCTGCATGTCCGATACCAACCCACCAAACAAAGTTTGTGATATCCCAAGCCCAACCTACAGTCTTATTTAATCCCCAAACTCCAATACCTGTTCCAAGAGTGTAAGCCATACAACCTAATCCCCATAAAAATGCTGCCATTGCAATAGAAAATGCAATCCACCAATCCTTATCAGGAGGAGTCTCAACTGGTCTAGCTATATCGTTAGAAATATCGTGATAGCTCTTGTCTCCAAGTATCAACGGTTTCCTAATGGGAGCTTCGTAATGTGATGACATATGCTATACTTTTTTACTATTTCTAATTTTAACTTGATAGAGAACATTTGGCTTTGTTCCGATACTTTCAAGAAGCCTATATGCTCTATCGTTCTTATTTGATTTAGAGATTTTACTTTCTTTATCATTAATATCTCCAAATACTATTGCGCCATCGCTACAAGCATTTGAACATGCAGTTTGGAACTCACCATCTCTTACTCGTCTTCCGTCCTTTTTTGCATCTAAAATTGTTTTCTGAGTCATTTGAATACATAGAGAACATTTTTCCATTACACCTCTACCTCTTACATTGACATCAGGATTTAAAACCATCCTTCCTAGATCATTATTTAAATTGTAATCAAATTCATCATTTTCAGCGTAAGAAAACCAGTTAAACCTTCTTACTTTATAAGGACAGTTATTAGCACAATAACGAGTACCTACACATCTATTATATGCCATTTGATTCTGACCTTGACGACCATGAGAAGTTGCAGCAACAGGACATACAGTTTCACAAGGAGCATGATTACAATGTTGACACATTACGGGCTGAAATACAACTTTAGGATTTGCTGCTGCTTTTTCAAGCTTAGTTTGAGTGGCTCTATATTCACTGTAACCAGATGTTTCATCTTTAGCTTTCACATCGCCTTCAAAAGTATCTTCAGAAGAAAAATATCTATCAATTCTTAGCCAATGCATATCTCTTGATTTTCTAACTTCTTCTTTACCTACAACTGGAACATTATTTTCTGCATGACAAGCAATAACACATGCACCACAACCATTACAAGCATTAAGATCGATTGCTAAATTAAAATGATGACCAGTAGATCTATCGAACTCTCTCCAAATATCTACTTCTTTTGATGTTACTTTAGTTTCTATGTGATTCTTTGATACTAAAACAGTAGGGTTCCAGTAAGATTTTTCCTTTGAATTATATGTATCAATATCAGTTTCTTTAATTATCTCATCTCTTCCCATCATAGTGTTATGCAATTGAATACATGCAAATTCATGATCACCTTCAGACTTAACTATTTTAACACTTTGAATATTTGAGAAATTATGATAAAGAGAATATGCATTTACTCCAACTTTCATGACATCATTCATCCCTTCAGTTTTACCATATCCATATGCTAACCCTACAGTTCCTTCAGCTTGACCTGGTTGAATTAATACAGGAACCTTTAATTGAGATTTTTCAGTTGATATTGTTGCATAACTTCCATTTAACGCTCCATTAGAGACATTATAATTATTAAGATTAAGTTTTTTTGCATCAACAGCAGATACCGTTAAGTAATTATCCCAAGTAACTCTTGAGATTGGATCTGGAAATTCTTGTAACCAAGGATTAGAAGATTGTGAACCATCTCCTATTCCTGTTTTAGAGTAAAGCACTAAAGAAAACTCATTAGAATTTTCTTCATAAAGTGATGAGACACTAACTCTTGTTTTTTTTGCTTTTAAGTTTAAACTTGAAAAATCATTATAATATCCATCTTGTAATGATTTACCCCATGTCTTTCCTCTTAAAATTCTATTCTGCCAGTTGGATTTAATTCTATCGTAAAAGCTTAAATCAGAGTTCAAAATTTTCAATAAAAAATCTTGAAACTGAATAGTGTCAAATAGGGGTCTAATAGTTGGTTGTGCTAGAAAGAAACTTCCTTTTTTTAATTCATAATCTCCCCAAGATTCTAAATAATTATTGGTAGCAGCTATATACATTGCTGACTTAGCTGTTTCATCTTCTTTTTCAGAAAACACAAGAGAAAAATCTAGACTTTTGAAAGATTCTTTTAGTTTATCTGAATTTGGAAGAGAATAAAGTGGGTTTACACCTGAAGTAATTACACCGGATAAACTGCCAGACTCTAAATCGGTTATGAACTTATTAAGTTTTTTATTATCTCCTTCTTTAATTAATCTTGGATTATTAATATTAATAACTTCTGATTTCAAAGAACTATTAATTAATAAAATTAATTCTTGAACATCGACATCATCTATTCCTGAGATTACAACAGATTTCTTAGGGGATTTCATGATTTTATCAATACACGAATCAACATATCTGTCGATTGAAGGATTTAGAGAGCCTTTATCTTCTCCATTGCCTGTTAACTTTGTATAAAGTCTTGCAACAATTTTCTTTAAATCAGAAGGTTTTGCAGGAACTCTATCATCAGCATTTGATCCAGTTAGTGACATATTTGACTCAAACTGAATATGATAAGACATAGTTTTATTCTGAGACTTATCAGGAATTCTTGTCTTAGTGTAACCTGATGAATATCCACCACCTTGCCAATCAGATAAAAAATCTGCATCAATAGAAATTATGTTTTCTGCTTTTGAAAAATCATAATCTGCCATTGCTCTTAATCCATATATATTTTCAAAAGCATCAAGAGTAGATGAATTAGAAATAGTATCATAAGTAACGTGTGATATATTTGGATATGCATCTAAAAACTCACTTATTATTTCTTTTGAGGATGGGCTAGGATATGTTTGAGTTAAAAGAACAACTTTCTTATCGTCTTTGGAAAAATTATCTAGATTAACCCTAACTAGATTAATTAGTGTCTGCCAGTCAGTATATTCTCCTGAAATTTTAGGTCCTTGAACTCTATTTGAATCATATAAGGATAATACAGAGGCATGAACTCTTGCATTAGCATCACCAAAGGTTGAAGCATCTTTGTTACTCTCGATCTTAATTGGCCTACCCTCTCTAGTCTTAACCAGAATACTACTAAAATCGTTACCATCGGCAATTGTTGTAGCATAATAATTTGCAACACCTGGGATTATTTGTTCTGGTTGAACAACATATGGCACAGACTTGATAACAGGACCTTCACAACCTACTAAAGCAGCAGCTGCAGAACTAAAACCTACATATTTCAAAAAATCTCTTCTTGAAGAATTTTTTTCATCATTCGAATTAACTGGTAGTTTCTCTACAAATTCATTATTTTCAAGACCTTCAACTATAGTACTATCAGTGTCTAGCTGTTCGATTCCTTTCCAATATAATTTTTTATTCTGCATAGTTCTAGTAATGACATTTAGCACATTCAATTCCTCCAAGTTGTGCTACAGTTAATTTTTCAACTCCATATTTTTTTGAAAGCTCATTGTGAACCTTTTGATAATACTCATTGTCTTTATCAACATTACTTTCTCTGTGACAATCAATACACCAACCCATCGTTAATGGTGAATATTGATACATGATCTCCATTTCTTCAACAGGCCCATGACATGTTTGACATTCTATCTTAGCTACTTGAGCATGTTGTGCATGATTGAAATATACAAAGTCCGGAAGATTATGGATTCTTACCCATTTGACAGGTTTTGTATTTCCGGTGTAAACTTGATTTTCTTCATCCCATCCTACTGCAGAGTAAAGTTTTTTAATCTCATTCGTATAGAAGTCCCTTGTATATCCATTTTCAAGATCTTCCTCTCCATTATAATCAGCTATATACTCATGACAATTCATACATACATTTAACGCTGGTATACCTGAGTGCTTAGATACTCTTGCTGAAGAGTGACAATATTTACATTCTATCTGATTAGCACCAGCATGAATTTTATGAGAATAATGAATTGGTTGAATTGGAGCATAGCCTTGATCAATTCCAATTTGCATAAGATAACCGTAAGTAAAATACGCACTAGATAGAAGAAGTCCAATAACCATTATAAAAATCAAAAACTGATTTTTAATAACAGTCTCCCATAATGGTGTAATATTTTTTTTAGGTTCTGACTCTAATTTAACTCCACTTGCATTAGCAATTTTAATAAGAGTTCTTTGAACCAAGAACAGCATTACAATAAGAATTGCAAATATTAAAATACTTACAACAAGAATTATATTTAGAGACACATTAGAACCTTGACTAACTGTTTCTGTTGAGGTTAAAGCTGCATTAACTGGAGCTGGAGGAGTAAAATTAGTGTAGGCTAATATGTTATCAATCTGTTCATTGCTAAACTGAGGATAATTAGTCATGACTGCACGATTGTACTCTTCCCAAATAGCAACAGCCTGAGGATCACCATCTTTAATCATTTGAGATCCTTTTCTTATCCAACTGTAAAGCCAATCTTTATCATATTTTTCGGTTACACCGCTAAGCGCAGGTCCAACAGCCTTTTTGTTTAGCTTATGACAAGCAGCACAATTTGCGTTAAATAAGTTTTTTCCAGCTTGGATATCAGCTTCCTGGGAAATGCTTAAAGAAGGTAAAAGCAGTGTTACTAAGAATATTCTTTTTATCTGTAACATTTAGTTGGGGACGATAAGGTTTTTATTCATGATATTAAAGTGAGTTTAAACACTTTTAAAACAGCACAAATTTAAGTCATAAACGTCATTTTAAAAACTCTAGAATAAACAAATATTTAATTTATAATGATTCTAAATAAGAAGTTGTCTCATTTTAGTAAATTTGTGCTAATAAATTAACATGAGAGTTAAGTTTTTGATATCACTTATACTAATTTTTTTTGGCCATTCTGTAGCTAATGCTCAAGATGAAAATGTTATTTATAATGACACTTTAACTCAAAAATTATTTCAAATAAAAAAAGATTATAGTAAAAGGATATTTGAATCGACCTATTATACAATTCAAATTTATTTTGGCGATCTCAAGAGTGCAGATTCTATTTTAATTGATTTTCAAGAAAACTATGAAGGAATTAAATCAGAATTAATATTTGAAACCCCTAATTACAAAGTAAGAATTGGTGAGTATAAAGACATCAATATAGCATCTCAAAAATTAGAAGGAATCAGAAGGACTTATCCAGGATCTTTTATTATAAAACTTTCTGAATTATAATTTTCTTTTAACAGCAATTTCTTGATAAAACTGTATAATGTCACCTTCTACAAGGTCATTAAATTCATTAATCTGAATACCACAATCATATCCTTTTGCAACTTCTTTAACATCATCTTTAAACCTTTTCAAAGACAGAAGTTTACCCTCAAAAATCATTTCACCTGCTCTCACTACTCTGATGTTAGAATTTCTGAATATTTTACCTGAAGTCACCATACATCCGGCAATAGTTCCAATTCTAGAAATTTTAAAAGTCTCTCTAACCTCAGCCTCTCCCGTACTTTCCTCTTTCATTTCTAGCGAAAGCATACCTTCCATTGCATCCTTTAGATCATTAATTGCATCATAAATTATTGAGTAAAATCTTATATCAATTTGTTCTTTTTCAGATAATTTTCTAGCACTAAGAGTAGGTTTAACGTTAAAACCAACAATAATTGCTTCTGAAGCTGATGCTAATAAAACATCTGAATCTGTAATTGCTCCAACACCTTTAAATATAATATTAACCTGAATTTCTTCAGTTGATAAATTCTGAAAAGAATCAGTTAAAGCTTCAACTGAACCATCAACATCACCTTTTATAATAACATTAAGCTCTTTAAAGTCACCAACTGCAATTCTTCTTCCAATTTCATCTAGAGTTAAATGTTTTTGAGTTCTAACATCTTGTTCTCTTCCAAGTTGAGTTCTTTTAGAGGCAATCATTTTAGCTTCTTTTTCATCATCAAGAACTTTAAAAGGATCTCCTGCCTGAGGAGCCCCATCCAAACCAAGAACAGAAACTGGAGTAGATGGTAATGCCTTTTCAAGAGGGTTTCCTGATTCATCAAACATTGCCTTCACCTTTCCACTTGTTTTTCCGGCTAGAAGATAATCTCCTATTTTCAAGGAACCATTTTGAACTAATATTGTTGAAACATATCCTCTACCCTTATCTAAGTATGCTTCTAAAACTGAACCTGAAGAGTTTTTATTCGGATTAGCTTTTAGATCCATTATCTCAGCTTCAAGTAAAACTTTTTCTAGAAGAGAGTCAACACCTTGTCCTTTTAATGCAGAAATATCTTGTGACTGAATTTTACCACCCCAATCTTCAACTACAAGGTTCATTGCTGCTAAAGACTCTTTGACTTTGTCTGGGTTTGCACCCTCTTTATCAATCTTGTTTATTGCAAAAATTATCGGAACTCCTCCAGCTTGAGCATGACTTATTGCTTCTTTTGTTTGAGGCATTATATTATCATCCGCGGCAATTACAATAATTACGATATCTGTAATTTGAGCACCCCTAGCTCTCATGGCTGTAAATGCTTCATGACCAGGTGTATCTAGAAATGTTATCTTTTTTGAGTTGACTGTTACAGAATATGCACCTATATGCTGAGTTATACCTCCAGATTCTCCTTCAGTAACTGAAGAATTTCTTATAAAATCTAGAAGAGATGTTTTTCCATGATCAACATGTCCCATTACAGTTACTATAGGAGGTCGTTCTTCTAAATTCTTTGGATCTTCCTCTTCTTCTACTTCGTCTTGTTCTTCTTCAATATCAGTTTTAATAAATTCTAGCTGATATCCAAACTCATCAGCAACAACTGATAATGTTTCTGAATCTAGTCTTTGGTTCATTGTAACCATAATTCCAAGACTCATACAAGTTGAAATTATATCATTTGAACTTATATCCATTAAAGTTGCTATTTCACCAACTGTTATGAACTCAGTAATCTTAATTGTTTTACTCTCTTTTTCTTGTAAAGCCTCTTCCTCCTCAGATTGAACTTTTCTTTGATCTCTTTTATCTTTTCTATATTTAGCACCCTTTGACTTAGAAGATTTACCTTGAAGTTTTTCTAAAGTTTCCCTAATTTGTTTTTGAATTTCATCACTTGTAGGCTCAACTTTTTGATTAGAATTATTTTGTTTATTATTCTTGTTAAATTTCTTTGCAAGATCCTTTGGCTTGGAGACATCTTTACTTATCCTTTTTCTTCTTTTCTTTTTTGACTCTTCTACTTTTTCCTCTTTCTTCTTAATGGAATCTAAATCTATTACTTCACCTGTTTTCTTTAAACCAGATAGCTTTTGAAAATTAGTCTGAATCTTTGATTTGTCATCAGGGTCTATTTTCACATCTTCAATTGGCTGCTTAACTTTTGGAGAAGAACTAGAGACTTCCTTTTTAGCTGTAGAATCTTATTCAACAGGAGCTTCTTCTTTTTTAATAGATTGCTGAGGTTTCAACTCCTCTTTTTCAATAGGAGTTTCTTCTTTTTTAATAGCTTGTTGAGATTTTAACTCCTCTTCCTTAATTTCTTCAGCTAATTTAGCTTCGAGCTCTTTTCTCTTTTTTGTATTAATCTCTTCAAGTTTATCTTTATCAGATTTATCAGTTTGAAATTCATCAAGAAGAAGGTCGTAAGTATTTTGATCAATTTTTGAGGTTGGCCTTGGTTCAATTTCAATTTTTTTTGAACTAAGAAATTCAACTGCTCTATCTAGAGATATATTAAGTTCTTTAAGTACTTTATTTAACCTTATTGGTGATGGCATATATATTTTTTAGTCTTCAAATTCTTCCTTTAAAACCTTTAGAACATCAGAAACAGTTTCCTCTTCAAGATCAGTCCTTTTAACTAAATCCTCTGCACTAAGCTCTAAAACACTCTTTGCTGTATCTAATCCAACTTTCCTAAACTCTTCAAGCACCCATGCATCAATTTCATCCTTAAATTCGGTAAGCTCTACATCTTCTTCCGCTCCTTCTCTATAAACATCTATTTCATAGCCTGTTAACCTTCCAGCTAGTCTTATATTGTGTCCTCCTTTACCTATAGCTCTTGATACTTCATCAGGGTTAAGATAAACTTGAACAGTTTTTTTCTCCTCGTCAATATTTAAGGAATTTACTTTTGCAGGACTAAGTGCTCTAGTAATAAACAATTGAGTGTTATTAGTGTAGTTTATAACATCAATATTTTCATTACCTAACTCTCTTACTATTCCATGAATTCTTGAACCCTTCATTCCAACACAAGCTCCAACTGGATCTATTCTGTCATCATATGAATCAACAGCAACTTTTGCTTTTTCACCAGGAATTCGAACAGCTTTTTTAATGCTAATTAAGCCATCAAAGACTTCAGGAATTTCTTGTTCAAATAATTTTTCTAAAAACAATGGAGAAGTTCTTGAAAAGATAATTCTAGGTTTATTACCTCTTAATTCTACATTTTCTATTACACCTCTAACATTATCACCTTTTCTAAAGAAATCTTTAGGGATTTGCTTATCCTTTGGCATAATTAATTCATTACCATCATCATCTAAAAGGATTACCTCTCTTGCTCTAACATGATGAACTTCTGCAGTAAATATTTCTCCTACTCTATCCTTAAACTGATTAAATGTATTGTTGCTGTCATGCTCAAAAACTTTAGCAACAAGATTCTGCCTAAGCGACTGTATAGATCTTCTCCCTAAATCAAGTAATTTAAACTCTTCTGACACTTCCTCTCCTACCTCAAAGTCAGGTTCAATTTTCACAGCTTCTTTTAATTCAATCTCCGCATTAGGGTCCTCTACTTCACCATCTTTCACAACGATTCTATTTCGCCATATCTCAAGATCACCTTTATCAGGGTTTATAATAATGTCGAAATTTTCATCCGTACCAAATTTTCTAGTAAGAGTATTTCTAAATACTTCTTCAAGTATTACCATTAAGGTTACTCTGTCAATTAACTTTTCATCTTTGAATTCAGAAAAGGAGTCTAATAGTGATATATTTTCCATTTACTTAACTTTATTTAAAAAAAAAGAGGGACAAAATGTCGCCTCTCAAATATCCAAATGCTGGGCAAATTTATTATAAATTATTGATATAATAAAATTGTTGGCCTACTAGGGCTCGAACCTAGACTCTTCTGGACCAAAACCAGACGTGTTACCAGTTACACCATAGGCCAATTAGCTGCAAATTTAATTTATTTTTTTTTCTAAAAAATATATTTATGAAATTTCTTGCAAAATACGCTCAGGAACTGATTTTTGTACTAATAAGTTTAAAATAAAAGAGATTATTAGATAGCTTAACAAGAATATTGACATTGAAGGATTACTGGTCAATTGAAAATCTCCTTGCATTAATATCACTATTACTCCAATAATTATTCTAACAAACTCAAATGAGACTGACCATTTGAAGCCATCCATTATCGATGAAAAACTAAATATTG
>SGZE01000008.1 GCA_004214015.1 Flavobacteriales bacterium
CTCTCTGAGGGTTAACTAAACTTATAAATTGGTCTGTAATATTAGTGCCATTAAATTTGTAAGCAGCAACTTCAATTATTGATTCTTCATTAAATTTCCCTCCTGTAGTTTCTAAGTCAACAATAGTATACATTAATAGTTTCTTTGTCCAAAAATTTTACTTCCTACTCTTATCATGTTAGATCCGTTATTAATAGCTAATTGATAATCATCACTCATTCCAATTGAAAGAATTTTGAAGTTTGAATCAATAGTTTTCATCTCTTTAAATAATTTTTCCATTTTTTTAAACTCATCAGCTATTAAACTTTGATCTTTCGTATAAGTAGCCATAGCCATAAGTCCAATTGTGTTTATGTTTTCAAATTCTTTAAGATCTGTATAAAATGAATCAAGTTGTTCTGGATTTAATCCATATTTACTTTCATCATTAGATATCTTAATTTGAATTAAACAATCTATGGATCTATTATCCTTTCTTGCATTTTTATCAATTTCTTTTGCTAATGACAATCTATCTAATGAATGGATTAAAGAAATGAATTTAGAAATATGTTTTACTTTATTTTTTTGAAGATGTCCAATCATGTGCCATTCTATATCTTTTGGTAAATTATTGTACTTCTCTACTATTTCATGAACTCTATTTTCGCCAAACTTTTTTTGACCTTGATTGTAAGCTTCAATAATTTGTTCAACACTTCTGGTCTTAGATACTGCTATCAAGTCTGCTTTATCTTTTATCTCATTATTAATGATTGAAATTTGATTTTTTATACTCATAACTGACTCATTATCTCTTCTGCAACTTCTAGAGCCATAAGACCATCATGTAAACTTACTTTTGATTCTGACTTATTTTTAATTGAATAAAAGAAGTCGTTCAATTCTTCTTCTATAGAGTTAATCTCATTTATTTCAGGATTCTCAAAGAAAATAACTTTTTCTTGACCTAAATTATTTTTTATTACCAAAGAGTTCTCATTATCGTTATTGTGTTTATCTCTTATTTTAACTACCTGAAAATCTTTTTCTAAAAAATTTATCGAAATGTATGCGTTATCTTGAAAAATTCTTGTCTTTCTCATTTTTTTAAGTGAAATCCTACTTGAAGTTAGATTAGCAATACATCCATTTTCAAATTCTATTCTTGCATTTGCAATATCTGGAGTTGAGCTTATTATGGATACACCTGAAGCATCTATCTTTTTAACTTTTGATTGATTAATATTTAAAATAATATCTATATCATGTATCATTAAGTCCATGATAACTGATACATCAGTACCTCTTGGGTTAAAATCTGATAATCTGTGTGACTCTATAAATTTTGGTTTATCAATAAACTCTCTGCATGAAATGAAAGCTTGGTTATATCTTTCAACAAATCCAACTTGTCCAATTATATTTCCTTCTTTTGCAAGTTTATTTATAATTCTAGCCTCTTTAGAATTAGTAGTTAAAGGCTTTTCAACAAAAATATGTTTACCTTTTTTAATACATTTTTTTGCAATTTCAAAATGAGTTGTAGTAGGAGAAACAATTACTACCGCGTCTATTAAGTTTATTAGTGAGTCTATTTCTTTAAAAAAAACATAACCTTTTTCTGAAGCTAATTTCTCAGAATTTTCTACATCTGTGTCATGAAAACCAATGAGATTAAAATTTGAATTACTAAGAATGTTAAGATGTATCTTACCTAGATGACCAGCTCCAATTACACCAACCTTTATCATTTGATAAAAATACAATCTTCTTTTGGAATTATCGAGTATTAATTTAATATTAGTGATAGTGGAAGATAACTTTAAGTTTCAAGGTCGAAGAAAAATTCTTGCTGAAGAGCTCCAGAAAAAAGGTATAGTTAATCCTTTGATAGTAGATTCTATCAAGAATGTTCCTAGACATTTATTTATAGATCCGGGTCTTGCAGAACAGGCTTATTTAGATAAAGCTTTACCAATAGAAAATAATCAAACTATTTCACAACCTTTTACAGTTGCTTTTCAAACTCAATTATTAGATCCTAAACTTGGTGAGAAAATTCTTGAAGTAGGAACAGGATCTGGATATCAGACAGCAGTTTTATATTATTTAAAACTTAATATTTTTACAATTGAAAGAAATCACAATTTATTTAGAACAACATCTAAACTTTTTAGTAAGTTAAATATTAGACCAAAAAAGTTTGTTTATGGTGATGGTTATAATGGATTAAGTGATAATTCACCCTTTGATGGGATAATTGTAACAGCAGGATGCCCTGTGATTCCAAAAAAACTTCTATCTCAACTTAAAATAGGAGGTAAGATGATAATTCCTGTAGGTAAAGAAACTCAAATTATGACTAAAATTACAAGAGTTGGTAAAACTGAGTTTAAGAAAGAGACTTTTGGTAATTTTAAGTTTGTTCCGATGCTAGAAAAGAAGAATTAGCTATTAAAGTTTTTCTTGATTCTTTTTAAACTAATTTTACTCTCTCTATCCTTTATAACATTTCTCTTATCAAATTCTCTTTTACCTTTTGCAACTGAGATATTTAATTTAGCTATTCCTTTCTTGCTTATAAATAGTGACGTAGCTACAACCGTAATTCCAACATCAATAACTTGTTTTTGAATTTTTCTTAATTCTTGCTTGTTCAAGAGTAATTTTCTTCTTCTTTTGGGCTCATAGTTTGGCTCGCTTGAATTCTTATATTGATCAACATGCATATTCACAACATATAGTTCATCAGCTTCAAACTCACAATATGAATTATTTAGAGAAGCATTAGAATTCCTAATAGATTTAATTTCGTTTCCAGTTAAAACTATTCCACAAGTATACTTATCCAATAAGGAATAATCATACTTTGCTTTTTTATTATTAATATTAACTGAACTATTCATTCTACAAAATTACAAATTTGAAAATGAATAATTTATATTTAATGAATGGTAATAATAAGAAACGCTGACCATACAGATTTAAACTTTTTAATTAAAATTTTTACTTTAAATATTCCAAAATACTTTGACAAAACAGAATTGGATGACTTTAAAAAATATTTTAATTCAAACAATATTGAAACATATTTTATTATCGAATCTGAAGGAAAAATATTAGGAGCAGCTGGTTATGCTTATAAAAATAAACAAACCGCAAATATATGCTGGGTTTTTATTGATCCTGATTATCATAGTAATGGTTTAGGAACAAAATTAGTTAACCACTGTGTAGATATTTTGAAAAGAGATGATCAGTTAAATGTAATTCAACTTGAAACTTCTAATCTTACATATAAATTTTATGAAAAGTTAAATTTTAAAATTCAATATATAAAGAAAGAATATTGGCCAAACAATGATGATTTATATTTTATGAATATGGATTTAATTTAGTTATATATCCAATAATAGGAATTGTTTATAACTAGTTGATTTATATAATACAAAACAAATAAACTAGAATACCTATTTTATTAATTTAGCACTTTAATACTCTATAATGAATAATCAGGAACAAATATTTAAACTAATAAATGAGGAAAAAGATAGACAGTTAGGTGGTCTAGAATTAATTGCTTCAGAAAATTTTACTAGTGAAAATGTCATGAAAGCTACTGGCTCAATATTGACAAATAAATATGCAGAAGGATATCCAGGTAAAAGATATTACGGAGGATGTGAGGTTGTAGACAAAATTGAAAATATTGCCATTGATAGGCTTAAAAAATTATTTAAAGTTGAATATGCTAATGTTCAGCCTCATTCTGGATCTCAGGCTAATACTGCAGTATTTGATGCCTTTTTAAACCCAGGTGACAAAATTCTAGGTTTAGATCTGTCTCATGGGGGTCATTTAACACATGGTTCTAATGTTAATTTTTCTGGTAAAATTTATAATTCCAGTTTTTATGGTGTTACTAAAGAAGGAATATTTGATTATAATGATATTTTAATTAGAGCCAAAGAAGTTAAACCAAAACTAATAATAGTTGGAGCCTCTGCTTATTCTAGAGATATTGATTTTAAAAAATTTAGAGAAATTGCTGATGAAGTTGGAGCTTTCCTTCATGCTGATATTGCTCATCCTTCAGGACTTATAGCTAAAGGTTTCTTAAGTGATCCAGTTCCGTATTGTCATGTAATAACATCTACAACTCATAAGACATTAAGAGGTCCAAGAGGAGGTATAATGATGATGGGTAAAGATTTTGATAATCCTTTTGGATTAAAACTCAAAAATGGAAACTTAAAAAAGATGTCTTCTCTTCTTGACTCATCAATTTTTCCTGGCAATCAGGGTGGTCCCTTAGAACATGTTATTGCAGCTAAAGCAATTGCTTTTGGAGAAGCTTTAGATCCACTTTTTGAGAAATACATAAATCAAGTAATAGTAAACGCAAAAAGACTATCTAAAACCCTTTCTAATCTTGGTTATAACATTGTTTCAGGTGGGACTGACAATCATTTATTATTAATTGACTTAAGAAATAAAAATATAACTGGTAAAGATGCTGAAAGAGTATTAGGATTATCTAAAATCACTGTTAATAAAAATATGGTTCCTTTTGATGATCAATCTCCGTTTGTTACTAGTGGAATTAGAATAGGAACACCAGCTATTACTACTAGAGGTTTGCTTGAGGATGATATGGATTTTGTTGCTGAATCAATTGATTCATCTATTAAATATCATGACAATGAAAGTATGTTAACTGAAATTGGTAATAATGTCGAGTCGTACATGATAGATAGACCTTTATTTTCTATTTCTTAGAATAAACTTCTACTTCAAAAATTTTATCCCAATTTTTACCAGTAACAAATAATTTTCCATTATTATATGCTATTCCATTCATCACATCTATATCTGGTGTCTGTAAAACTTCATCTCTTATTCCAGTGAAATCAATTACATTTTCAACTATTCCATTTAATGGATTTATAATTATTACAACATCACGATTAAATTGATATGTATTTGCATATATTCTACCTTCAATAAACTCTAATTCATTAATATTTTTAATTCTTGATTTATCAGTCATTACATCAATAAAATCAATCTCTTCTAGTGTGTCTGGATTTAATTTCCATATTTTACTTGTTCCATCAGATTTATAAATGAACTCTCCGTCATTACAGAGTCCCCATCCTTCTTTGCTGTTGCCGTAATTGAAGGTTCCAGTTTTCTTTAAGTTTAAATCATATATGAATCCAATTCTATTTTTCCAAGTCAATTGATATATCTTATCATTTAATACGGTTAGACCTTCACCAAAATATTCATAATCAAGATTTGTTATATCTAGAACTTCACCATTACTTAAATTTGTCCTTCTTATTGATGACTTTCCATTTAAACCAGTGCTTTCAAATAAAAAGTTATTATAAAATTCTAGTCCTTGAGTATAGGCTTGTTTATCATGATTGAACTCTTTGATGATTTTGTATGTCATTAACTCTGGCTTAGTATTTGAATAAATATCAAATCTTTTATTTATCGAATATTTCTTTCCTTTTGAATAAATATCAACCTTAGCTATGTTCTCTCCAACTTTATTATTACTGAGTAAAATTTTATTATTAATCTTAGTATCATTTAAGAAGTAATTTATAGAATCAATTACCTCATTATTTGTTGATTTAACATCTATGCTGATTTCACTCTCTAATGAGATTGAACTACTAGTTGAGTTAATCTGGATTTTAAATCCACCGGTATCATCAGAATTACAGTTTAATACTGATAAAAAACTTAAAAAAACAATAGTATGTTTCATGAATTAAATTTATTACTAATATATTTAATAAATAATGAGTAAGGTAATTTTAATTACAGGAACATCTTCTGGCTTTGGTAAATCAATTGCTGAAAAACTTCACTCCACAGGACATATTGTTATTGGTACTTCAAGAAATGCAGACTCTGTAAAATCTGATTTTAAGACAATGAAACTCGATATTAACAATCATGAAATGTCTAAAAACTTAATTTCTAAGATTGTCGAAACTCATGGAAAAATAGATATACTAATTAATAATGCTGGAATCAATATTACGGGTCCTCTAGAATCAGCTAAAATGTCTGATATAAAAGATGTTTTTGACACAAATTTCTTTAGTCATTTAAATATGATTCAAAATATACTACCTCATATGAGGTCAAAAAAATCTGGGTTAATTATAAACGTAACTTCTATTGCTGGTTATCTTGGTCTACCATTTTGGGGAGCTTATTGTGCTTCTAAAGCTTCATTCAAAATTATTGCTGAAAGCTTAAATATTGAGCTTAAGAATTTTAATATCAATGTTGTTAATGTTGCACCTGGAGATTATAATACAGAGATATTGAGTAATAGGGTTGATTCAAATGAAAATATAAATTCACCATATTATAAAGAATATAGTAGGGTTATAAAGAGTGTAAACAGTAAAATGGAACATGGCAGAGATCCAATCGAAGTAGCAGAATTAGTATTAAAAATCATCAACCAAAAGAATCCTAAAATTAATTATCTTGTGGGCGGATTTCTTGAGAAAAAAATAACTTTGAAAAGTTTATTTCCTGATAAGTTATTTCAAAAAATAATAATGAAACTTTATAAATAAAAACATATGAAATTTTTTATAGACACCGCAAATTTAGATCAAATTAAAGAGGCTCAAGACCTTGGTATTCTAGATGGAGTAACAACTAACCCTTCTCTTATGGCTAAAGAGGGGATAACTGGAGAAAAAAATATTATTGATCATTACCTAAAGATTTGTGAAATTGTTGATGGTGATGTTTCTGCTGAAGTTATTTCTGTTGATTATGATGGAATTATAAGAGAAGGTGAAGCACTTGCATCACTTCATGACCAAATTGTTATAAAAGTTCCTATGATAGAAGATGGTGTTAAAGCAATTCGATATTTTAGTGATAAAGGATTTAAAACTAATTGTACTTTAGTTTTTTCATCAGGTCAAGCACTATTAGCTGCAAAGGCTGGTGCCACATATGTTTCTCCGTTTATAGGCAGATTAGATGATATTTCAACAGATGGCTTAGACTTAATATCTGATATAAGAGATATTTATGATAATTACGCATATGATACAGAAATTTTGGCTGCATCAATCAGACACACCATGCATATAATTGATTGTGCTAAGATTGGCGCTGATGTTATAACAAGTCCCTTATCATCAATTAAAGGGTTATTAAAACATCCATTGACTGATTCTGGTTTAGAAAAATTTTTAAGTGATTATAAAAAAGGAAACTAATTAGAGTTTAAAATTTCCTCAATATCATTAGTAAATAGGTTGCTAAAACCTTCTATTATTTTAACTTTTTCATCTACAATAATAGTTTTATTTAGGAAAGTAAGTACCCAATCTTTACTTGAACTCTCAAAATCATTAAAAGAAAATTGATTAGATAAGTCAAGGTTTAATATATTTTGTGCTTGACTAACCATATCAGTGTATGGTTGAATACAGATACCGACAAATCTATATTTTGGAAATTCTTCTTTTAGTTCCTCAATTCTTCTTATTGTTCTCCTGTAGTGATTCATTTGAGTTTGTGACCAAAAATAGATAAATGTCTTCCTTCCTGTAAACTCGGTTTTACTCGAAATTTTCTTTCCATTAAAATCAAGAATTTCTATCTCAGGTAGTGTATTCCCTTTTTTCATTTTTTCTATATCTGTATACAACTGTAAGATTTCATTTAAATATATTTCAGAAGTATTAACATATGTGTAGTAATCAATAAATTCTTTGTGATAATCATTGTTTTTAAAATTTAGAATTTCTTCAATCGCTGTAGCTCTAGCTAGATTATTTTTTAAATAAGGTTCATTTATTTTAGAGTCAATTATCAATAATTTTTTTATGTTAAAATCAGTATTATTTTTTTCATAAAAATAAACTTGTCCACTATCTAATGTTTTTTCATTAAAATAATTCATTAAATATGTTATATAAGGCTCAAAAAGAGAAAGTTCAGAATTGTTTATGTTAACACCCTCTCTGTAGCTAAAATACTCTTCCCTCTCATCGTTAGTCCAATCTTTCCCTCTAAGTAGAGCATATCTTTCTAGTTTATTATAATAATTATATTTTATAGAAGCTTTTGTAATATTCTGAGAGAGACGTTTTTGTTTTACACTTTTATTAAATTGATTCCATATATTATTTTTTTCTTCAATAAGAGAATCAATAGCTTTTTTATAGATTTCACTTTCTTTATTGTAGATACTTGAAAGAAAATCATTCTCATAATCATTTAGATTAGACATATCAACCAAAAAGTTGTTTTTTGATGATCCTTTACCGCTAAAGGTTAATGATTCTTTAAAGTCTTCTACATTAACTCTTATCCATAAACTATCTCCATTTTCTATGATTATATATTGATTCTCTGGAATATGTTCAATTCTGTAGATTCCAGGTTGAATATTTTCAAGTTTTTTAAAAAATTTATTTTCAGAGTCAAGTTCAATGGAATCAATTTTAATATTATTATAATAGAAATTAACATAGTTAGAAGAAGGATTAATTATCTCACCACCTAAGAAAAAATCATCTCTCAAAGTATCATTATTGCACGAGTTTGAAAAAAATAAAATTATAGCTACTATAATTAGTTTTAGAAATTTCAACTTGTTATTTTTGCGCATATTTATGTTATCTGTTTCTAATTTATCGTTGCAATTTGGTAAGAGAATTCTCTTTGATGAGGTAAATATAACTTTTTCTCCTGGAAATTGTTATGGGATTATAGGTGCTAACGGGGCCGGTAAATCAACATTTCTTAAAATTTTATCTAAAGACTTAGAACCAAATACTGGATCTGTTTTCCTTGAACCGGGAAAGAGACTTTCAGTTCTTGAACAAAATCATAATAGCTATGATGATAACACTGTAATCGAGACTATAATACTTGGAAATCAAAAACTATTTGATTTAAAGAGTGAAATTGACTCAATTTATGCAAAAGAAGACTTTTCTGATAAAGATGCAGATAGAGTAGGAGAGCTTCAAGCCTCTTTTGAAGAAATGAACGGTTGGAATGCAGATGCTGATGCTGCATATTTGTTATCTAGTCTTGGAATTAGTGAAGATATCCATCAAAATAAAATGAGTGATATTGATCAAAAAATTAAAGTTAAAGTTCTTCTAGCTCAATGTCTTTTTGGAAATCCTGATGTCTTAATTATGGATGAGCCTACTAATGATCTAGACTATAGTACAGTTGAATGGCTCACTAATTTTATTAATGAATTTGAAAATACTGTAATTGTAGTTTCTCATGATAGGTTTTTTTTAGATTCTGTATGTACTCACACTTCAGATATCGATTTTAGTAAAATAAATCACTTTTCAGGTAATTATTCTTTCTGGCAACAATCTAGTGAACTTGCTGCTAGACAAAAGTTACAGCAGAATAAGAAATCAGAGGATAAGAAAAAAGAATTACAGGAATTTATTTCTAGATTTTCAGCCAATGTTGCTAAGTCAAAACAAGCTACTGCAAGAAAAAAGATGATTCAAAAATTAAACATTGAAGAAATAAAACCTTCAAGTAGACGATATCCTGCAATTATATTTGACCAAGAAAGAGAAGCAGGTGATCAAATTTTAGAGCTTAAGTCTTTATCCTTTGAGAAAGATGGAGAAATATATTTCAAAGACATAAGTTTCAACTTAAATAAAGGAGAAAAGGTTCTGATTGTTTCAAAGAACTCTAGATCAATTAACTTATTTTATGATTGTATATCTGGAAATCTAGATCAGTCCTCTGGTTCATATAATTGGGGAGTTACTACCTCATCTGGTTATTTACCTATGGATAACCACTCTCACTTTGATAAAAATATTTCATTAGTTGATTGGTTAAGGCAGTGGTCAAATAATGATGAAGAAAGAGAAGAATTATTTATAAGAAGTTTTCTTGGTAGAATGTTATTTGGAGGCGATGAAGCTCTTAAATCCTGTACTGTTTTATCTGGTGGAGAAAAGGTTAGATGTATGCTGTCAAAAATTATGATGGGTAAACCTAATGTGTTACTTATTGATGAACCTACCAATCATCTAGATCTTGAATCTATAACAGCCTTTAATAATTCACTAATAAATTTTAAAGGAACTGTGCTTTTAAGTACAAATGATAGAGCTTTTGCTCAATCAGTTGCAAATAGAATCATTGAAATTACACCTAATGGTATAATTGATAGTTATTTGCCTTTTAATGAATATATTACAGATGAAAAAGTTTTATCCTTAAGGGAAAAGCTTTACAAGTAGTCTATTTATCTCTTATCACAGCCCCAAGTTCTGTTTTATATTTTTCTGTCAATTTCTCCATTATTTTATCGATCACCTTATCAGTTAAGGTCTTTTTCGAATCATTAAATGTAAAGCTAACAGCAAAAGATTTTTTATTGCCCTCTATATTTTTTCCTTTATACTCATCAAAAAGATTGACATCTAATAATATTTTATTTTCGAGTTTAAAGGCTAAGTCTTTAATAGACTCAAAGCTTATATCATCATTAAGTATCATTGATAAATCCCTTCTTGAAGATGGGAACTTGGATAGTTCTTGATGCTTGATATTTAGAGGTTTTAACTTTATTTGATCAAGATCAAGGTTAAGTATGTGAATTTTCTGTTCTAGTGAAAATTCTTGAGTATAATCAGAAATTATTTCACCAATAAAACCAATATGTTTTTTATAACTGTAAATGTCTAGTTTATATTCAAATAATTCATCATTACTAATCTCGTATCTAATATTTGAGATATTTAATTGTGTTAAGAGATTTTCAGTTACTCCCTTTAGATAATAAAAACTATTTTTTGAATATTTAGAAATCCAGTTTTCATCAAATATTTTACCTGTAACTGCAATATTTAATCTTTTATTTTCAATGTAAGTTTCATTATCTAGTGAGTAAGTATTTCCAATTTCAAATAACTTAAGATTTTTGTTTTGTCTATTATAATTATGTTTAATAGTCTCTAGAGCACTAGGAATTAATGATGCTCTTAAATTAGAAAGTTCAATTCCCTGAGGATTAAGTAATCTTACTACCTGTTTTTTAAACTTTTCATTAGTGTCTGGAGAGCAAATAGAATTATTTATTATCTCATTAAATCCAATTCCAATAAGGTTATTACTTATAAGAGATTCAATCTTGTTGATTTTGTTTTTTCCAATCTCTGGAATAATCATTGATATTTTTGAATTAACAGGTATATTGTTGAATCCATAAACACGAAGGATTTCTTCAATTACATCAATTTCTCTATATACATCGTTTCTATAGTAGGGTGCAACTATATTAAGGCCTTCTTCATTATGATTTTTAATTTCAAAGTCTAAAGAGCTAAGAATCTGAGTTATTACATCTTTGTCTATATTTTGCCCTGTAACACTGTCTATTTTATTATATCTTAAATATATGTCCTTAGTTTTAAGTTTTAGATTATCCTCAACTAAAATATCTGAGACTGAAGAGTTAGGATTATCCTCATTTATTAAAATTGCTGCTCTTTTTAAAGCATATATAACTTTTTCAGGATCTACTCCTCTTTCATACCTATAAGAAGCATCAGTAAAAAGCTGATGTCTTTTAGAGGATTTTCTAATAGTTACAGGATCAAAAATTGCAGATTCTAGAAATAAGTTAGTTGTTGAATCTGAGACCCCTGATTCATGACCACCATATATTCCTGCAAGACAAAGTGGTTTATTAGATGAGCAAATCATCAAATCTTCCTTATCTAATTCAATTAAACTTTCATCTAAAGTTTTGAATTTAGCACCTGATTTTAAGGATTTTACGTTTATGCTTTCAAGTTTATCTAAATCAAAGGCATGGAGTGGTTGTCCAATTTCATGCATTACAAAATTTGTGATATCTACAATATTATTAATTGGTTTTAAGCCAATAGATTTTAATTTATTTTGTAACTCTTTTGAAGACGGACCAACTTTAATATTCTTAATTATCAACCCTGAATAGAAAGGACATTTGTCAATGTCTTCAATTGTGATTTTAAAGTTCTCGTCTAGTTTTACTGATTCAAAATTATTAACGCTAGGTAAAATAAGTTTACTTTTTATAGATTTAAAATCATAAAATGCTTTTAAATCCCTTGCTACTCCATAATGTGACATTGCATCAGACCTATTAGGAGTTAGACCAATTTCTAGAATATTATCATTTTCAAGATTAAAAACTTCACTTATAGGAGTCCCTGGTTTTATATTACTATCAAGGATCATAATTCCATCATGAGATTGACCTAAACCAATTTCATCTTCAGCACATACCATTCCATTACTAACTACACCTCTTATTTTTGATTTTTTAATTTTAATTTCAGTACCGTCGGATGTATATATTTTACAACCTACCTTTGCAACAGGAACAATTTGTCCTTTTTCAATATTAGGAGCACCACAAACAATTTCAGAAATTACGTTATCACCTAAATCAATAGATGTAACTTTTAATCTATCTGCATCAGGATGTTTTCCACATTCTAAAACTTTACCAGCAACAACTCCATTAAGACCACCCTTCACAGATTCAAAAAGTGAAAGTTTTTCAACTTCAAGTCCGAGATTAGTTAATATCTCAGATATTTCTTCAGGTTGGGAATTGGTCTCCACATATTCTTTTAGCCAATTAATAGATATTTTCACAGGATTTCTTTAATTAACAAATATACTTAATCAGCTAATATATCTCCATAAATTTTTTGAATTTGAAGAAGATGAAATTTCATGCCTTATAGGATAATTTTCTTTTTTTGTGAGTCTTGGATCAGATTCTAATAATTTATAGGCACACTTACGTGCATTATTTAATATTTCTGAATCATAAATAATATCAGCTAGCTTAAACTTAAGTACTCCACTTTGCTTAGTCCCCATCATATCACCTGGCCCTCTAAGTTTTAAATCTACTTCTGCTAATTTAAAACCATCACTAACTTTAACCATAGTATCTACCCTTATTTTAGAATCTTCAGATAGATTATCTTTTGTCATTAAAATACAGTAGCTCTCTTCATTTCCTCTTCCGACTCTTCCTCTTAACTGGTGTAATTGAGATAGCCCAAATCTTTCAGCACTTTCAATAACCATTACTGATGCATTAGGAACATTTACACCAACCTCTATTACAGTTGTAGATACTAAAATTTGAGTTTCTTTATTTATAAATCTTCCCATCTCATAATCTTTATCTTTTGAGCTCATTTTTCCATGAACTATGCTTACCTGAAAATCTGGCCTTGGAAACTCTCTTACAATACTTTCATACCCATCCATTAGATCTTTATAATCTAGTTTTTCTGATTCATTAATTAATGGGTAAACTAAATATATTTGCCTTCCTTTTTTAATCTGTTCTCTTAAAAATTTAAAAACACTTAATCTGTTTTTATCATATTTATGAACAGTTTTTGTAGTAATTCTCCCGGGAGGTAATTCTTTAATTGAAGATATATCTAGATCTCCGTAAAGACTCATTGCTAATGTTCTTGGTATTGGCGTTGCAGTCATTACAAGAACATGTGGGGGAGGTGAATTTTTTTTCCATAATTTAGCTCTTTGAGCTACTCCAAATCTATGTTGTTCATCAACAATACTTAAGCCAAGATTTTTAAATTTAACTATATCTTCTAGTATTGCATGTGTTCCAACTAAGATGTTTGTTTTACCAGATAATAAATCTTCATGAATTACTTTTCTATCTTTTGTTTTAACTGAACCAGTTAATAGATCAATTTTGATATCTAAACCTGATAAGAGCTCTTTAATTGATTTAAAGTGTTGGTTTGCAAGTATTTCAGTTGGAGCAAGAATACAAGATTGAAAATTATTATCTATTGCAATTAACATAATCATTATTGAAACTATAGTTTTTCCAGACCCTACATCTCCTTGAAGAAGTCTATTCATTTGCTTCCCATCTCTAAAATCATTTCTTATTTCTTTAATAACCTTTTTTTGATCTCCTGTGAGCTCAAAAGGAAGACTGTTTTTGTAAAATTGATTTAAATTATCTCCAACCTTTTCAAATTTAAAACCATTTAATTTTTGAATTCTTTCATTTTTGGTTAACTGGAAACCAAGTTGATTGAAAAATAATTCTTCAAATTTTAATCTTTTACTTGACTGGGAAAGTAACTCTTGAGACTCAGGTAAGTGAATATTAATAATAGCCTTATATCTATCTATGAGATTATATTCATTTAAAATTGATGAAGATAGATTTTCTTTTATTTGATTCTGAATACTATTTAATAGATTATAAATTATTTTAACAAAATATTTTTGAGTTACCCCCTCATTTACAAGTTTTTCTGTTGAAGAGTAAATTCCATGAAGCCTTCTGGGTATATTTCTATTAAAACTAGATTTTGTTTTAATTTCAGGATGAGCAATAGATGGCTTACTTCCAAACCAACTAAGTTTTCCATAAATAACATATTCTTCATTTGTTTTTATAGATTCCTCAACCCAATTAAACCCTCTATACCATATTAAGTCTATCTTACCAGTAGAATCATAAAATTCACAATTTAATCTTTCTCTAAACCTTACTTTACTTCGTTTTACAGATTGAATTTTACCAACAATCTGAACTTCAGATTGATTTCTTGGAAGTTCATTTATTTTAAAAAACCTTGACCTATCTATGTACCTATAGGGATAAAAATCAATAAGGTCTTTAATAGTTTTCAGGTTTAATTCCTCGCTAAGTAATTTAGATCTAGAAGGACCTATGCCTTTAATAAATTCAATTGACTGATTTAAGATATCACTATTCACTACCTAAAAAGTCTAATGCTAAATTTGTCATTACTTTAACACCAAGTAACAAAGAGCTATCATCTATGAAAAAATCTGGAGTATGATGAGCTGGAGCCTCTCTACTTTCATTTGTATTGTAACCTCCAAGTTCAAACAAAAATCCTGGTATTTCATTTAAATAATAAGCATAATCTTCAGCTAAAGTTTTTGCATTACTTAGAACTACATTCTCAATACCTGCAGATTTTTTTAATGATGGTAACATTTTATTCATCATATTAGGATCATTAAATGTTATATCTGCGCCATCTTCTATTTCAACAATTGCATTACCTCCATAAGATTTAGCAATACCCTTAGAAAGCTCTATAATTCTTTTCTTTATGTAGTCTCTCATTCCGTAGTCAAGTGAACGTATTGTTCCAACTAAATTAACTTCACCAGGAATAATATTAAACCTATTTCCACCTTCAACTTTCCCAAAAGATATAACAGCAGGTTCTTTTGTAAGCTCAGACTCTCTAGAAATAATAGTCTGAATTGAATTTATAATTTGGGCAGTAATCACAATTGGATCAACGGATAGCCATGGAGTTCCTCCATGAGCTTGAGTTCCTATTACTTTAATTGTAAATCTTGAAGATGATGCATAGAAACCCTTAGGTTTATAATAAACCTTGTTCATAGGTAGCTGAGCAGCAATATGAAGACCAAAAATTGCATCTACATCTGGATTTTTTAAGACACCCTCTTTTATCATCATCCTTGCTCCACCTTCCTCACCAGGAGGAGGGCCTTCTTCTGCACCCTGAAAAATAAATTTAACTGTTCCTTCAAAATCATTATTTTTTGATAAAATTTCTGCTGTAGCCATTAAAATTGACATATGACCATCATGTCCACATGCATGCATAACACCATCATTCACAGACTGATAAGGCAGTCCATTATTTTCTGTTATTGGAAGAGCATCCATATCAGCTCTTAAAGCAACAACTTTTCCTTTAGATTTTCCTTCCAGTATTCCCACAACACCATTAACACCAACATTTCTAGTTACTTCTATTCCAAGTGATTCAAGGTGTCTTGCAATTTTTTCAGAAGTTTTAAATTCTCTGTTAGATACTTCTGGAAATTTATGGAAATCATGTCTCCATGAAATTATTTTTTCTTCAATATCTGCTATCTGACCATCTATAGATTGAGAATAAACAAATTGAGAAATTAGTATCAAAAATATAAATGATAAATTCTTCATAAGTATTGATTTAATTAATTATTAATGGGCAATAAAAATTCATTAATTACTTAAATTTATAACAATGTTAGAAGATAACAAATCTTACCTAAAAGATCTTAACGAGGCTCAATTAAATGCAGTTATTAAAACTGATGGTCCATCTATGGTAATTGCTGGAGCTGGCTCCGGTAAAACAAGGGTTTTAACCTATAAAATTGTCCATCTTGTTAATAATGACGTAGATCCATTTGAAATACTAGCATTAACATTTACAAATAAAGCGGCAAGAGAGATGAAATTGAGAATTTCATCTATGATAGGAGAGAGTGAATCAAAGAATATTTGGATGGGAACATTTCATTCTGTCTTTGCAAAAATTTTAAGATTTGAAGCCCATAAGATAGGTTTTACATCAGATTTTACAATTTATGACGTTCAGGATTCAGAAAGACTTATTTCTTCTATAATTAAAGAGAAAAATCTTGATAAAGATATATACAGAACCAAATCCATTAGAAATAGAATTTCATCATTAAAAAATAATTTTATAACTGTAACAGGTTATTTTTCAAATACTGAATTGGTTGAGTCTGACAAGCTTTCAAGAAAACCTGAAACTGGGAATATCTACAAAGAGTACAATGAAAGATTAGTTAAGTCTAATTCTATGGATTTTGATGATTTATTGATGAAAACAAATGAACTTTTAAATAATCACCCAGACGTATTAGCTAAATATCAAGAAAAATTTAAATACATTCTTGTTGATGAGTATCAAGACACAAATAATTCTCAGTATTTAATTGTTAAATCACTATCAGATAAATATCAAAATATTTGTGTAGTTGGAGATGATGCTCAAAGTATTTATTCATTTAGAGGTGCGAACATTAATAATATTATAAATTTTAGAAATGATTATGATGATGTTGAAATTTTTAGACTTGAACAAAATTATAGATCAACAAAAAATATTGTTAATGCTGCTAATTCAGTTATAGATCATAATAAAAATAAAATTGACAAGGAAGTTTGGACAGACAATGATTTTGGTGATAGGATTGAAATTTCATCAAATCAATCTGACATTGGTGAGGCTAGGGGATTATGTCAAAAAATTACCTCACTTAACAATACAAGTTTTTCTGATATAGCAATTCTCTACAGAACTAATGCTCAATCAAGACCTATTGAAGACTCACTTAGATTAAACAAAATCCCATATCAAATTTTTGGAGGTGTATCGTTTTATAATAGAAAAGAAATTAAAGATGTTCTGGCTTATTTAAGAGTTATTATTAATAGTAGTGATGAAGAAAGTCTAAAGAGGATTATTAATTATCCTGCTAGAGGAATTGGCCAAGTAACTATTAATAAAATAATTATAGCTGCTCAAAAACATAATCTAACCCTTTATGATACTATTAAAAATCATAAAGAGTTATCAATAGACTTTTCAGGATCTGTATCTATCAAACTTCAAAATTTTATTGAGTTAATAGATGTTTTAAAAATTGAAAATCAAAAGTTAAATGCTTTTGATCTAACTAAAGAAGTTATTGATAAAGTAAGAATCATAGATGAATTAAAAAAAGATGAATCTCCTGAAGGTATTTCAAGAATTGAGAATGTTCAAGAATTATTAAATGGTATAAGAGATTTTATAGAAGATCAGAAAGAAATTGTTGATTCAAATGATAACTTGTCTGAATTTTTATCAACAGTTTCATTATCAACTGATTTTGACCTTAATAATCCAGATGAGGATAAAGTTTCTTTAATGACTCTTCATTTATCAAAAGGATTAGAGTTTAGACATGTTTTTATTGTTGGTTTAGAGGAAGATCTTTTTCCTTCAGCACTAAGCTACAATACTAGATCTGAACTTGAAGAAGAGAGAAGGTTATTTTATGTTGGAATTACTAGAGCTAAAGACAACCTCTATTTATCTTATGCTAATTCACGATACAGGTGGGGTAAGCTAATATATTGTGAAGAAAGTAGATTTCTAAATGAAATTGATAAAGAGTTTGTCAAGGTTATAAAGCCAAGTAATTTTAAACCATCAATTTCTGATTATCCTAAAAAAAATATTATCTATAATTCTAAGCCTAATTTGAAGAGGTTATCTAAAAAACCTTCTTTTGATTCAAATGTGAAAATAAATATTTCTTCTGGTGATAATGTTAGTCACGAAAAATTTGGTTTAGGTCAAGTAGTTAAAATTGAAGGAAATGGAAATGATGCAAAAGCTACTGTTAATTTCAAGAAATTTGGAGAAAAGAACTTACTACTTCGGTTTGCAAAATTAAATAAAACATAAAAAAAAAGCATGACCGAAGTCATGCTGTTCTTTTAACTAATCAATATTATTTTTAGTCAGGTTTGTTTTCTGAGCTAATAGTATTGCTTGGACCTGTAGAAGGTACATTCATAGACATTCCTTCTTCAATTAAATTAGCAAACTGGTCTAATTTAGGAAGTACTATAATTCTAGTTCTTCTATTTCTAGCTCTAGTAACACTTGAGTCATTATCAGCAATTGGCATGTGGAAACTTCTTCCCGCAGCAACTAATTTAGTTGGATCAACTCCATAATCATTCTGAAGAATTCTTACTACAGATGTAGCTCTTTTAACAGATAAATCCCAATTGTCAACCACTCCAGGAATAGTTTCAGAAGCTTTTTCTTGATCTATAAGTAAATTGTCTGTATGACCCTCAACCATAAATTCAAGATCTGGCTTATCACTAATTACTTTAGCAATTTTTTCTAAAACGTTTCTAGCTCTTGTTGTAACTGTAAAACTTCCACTATTGAATAATAACTTGTCTGAAATAGATACATATACAACACCTTTTTCAACGTTAATTTCAATATCATCATCACTAAGAGTTCCTAATGAACTTTTGAAACTTTGAACAAGAGCTAAGGTTACAGAATCTCTTCTAGTAACTGCATCTTGCATTCTAGTAATGACTAGGTCTTTTTCTTTAATGCTTTCAAGAGATCTCTCAAGGTTTTCAGCACCTTTTTGAGTAAGGGTAGTTAGATTACCAATGTTGTTAATCAAATCTTGATTGTTAGCTCTTAAAAACTTATTTTGTTCAGATAAAGCATTTAACCTCTCTGATGAAGCAGAAAGCTGAGTTTCAGTTGCACCTAGTTTAGCAGTTGCACTATCTAAAAGTTCTTTTGTGTTTTGTTGAAGACTTTCTAAATCAGAGTATCTCTTTTGAGAAACACAAGATGATAAAAGTAAACCTACAACACCTACAATTATTATATTTTTTTTCATTTCAAAAATAGTTGGTTATTAATTAGTCAGCTACAAACTTAATATTTTTATAGTAAATTATTGTATTACAGTTGAAAGAATTTTTTCTTTCCTAAAATAAAGTATTTGTAAACTATACTGTTGATTTTGAAATAATTACTCTTTTTTGAAGTATTATCTCTTTCTTTTAATATTAATCTAAGTACATTAAAATAATCAAAATGTGCTTTATATAAAGCGATGAAATTCGAAATTTCTCCTTTAATTAATAATCTAAATGAAGAAAGTATATCTAAAATTATTCTCAATAAGAGAGTAAGTAAAAGATCTTTTAAAGGAAGGTTCTTGGTCATCATTATCAATGAATTCCTATAGTTAAGATAGGTTTTTTTTGAATTTTTCTTAATTGTAGCTGCTCCTACATGAAAAACTTTAGATGATGTTACCGAATAACAATTAAAACCTAAATTAAATCCTCTCCAACATAAATCAATCTCTTCCATATGGGCAAAGAATCTCTTATCAAATCCTCCAATTTCATAAAATACATTTCTGGAAACAAAGAAACAGGCACCTGATGCCCAAAAGATTTTAGAATCTAGGTATTTTCCATCATCCTTCTCTAGAGTATCAAATATCCTTCCTCGACAAAATGGATACCCATATTTATCAATAAAACCTCCAGAAGCTCCGGCATATTCAAAAAAGTCATTATTATTTATATCAAGTATATTAGGTTGAATAATAGATAAGGGATCTTTCTCAAGTTTTTCTCTAATAGGATTCAACCAATTTTTAGTAACAAGAATATCATTATTTATTATACATACATATTCTTCTTTCACCTTCTTTAATCCTTTGTTATATCCTTCTGCAAAACCATAATTTTTATCTAAAGATATTATCTCTACTTCTTTGAAATTTTCTCTTATATAAGATACTGATTCATCTGATGAATTATTATCAATAACATAAACAGTAGAATTATCAGAATTATCTATTATTGATTTTAAATATTTTCTTAAAAGATTTAAACCATTCCAGTTTATTACAACAATTCCAATTTTCATTTCGAATAATTAATTAGATCTTTTTCTTGAATATAGTCATTAGTTATTTCGTTGAATTTAAAATAATAATTTTCAATACCATTGGTAAGAATGATTCTTTTGCTTTTTAATTCAATATTATATCTCATCACTTGATCAAAGTGATCTTTATTAATTTTTATATCTGAGGACTTACATTCAACTAATATATCAACCTCTCCTGAAGAATTGTACACTACAATATCATATCTTTTTGGAATCTTATTTATATAGAATACTTTTTCGCAGTTTATAAGCGATGTTGGATAATTTTTTGAAATAATATATTTGATAAAATTCTGTCTAATCCATTCTTCAGGTGTTAAAACTATCCACTTCTTTCTTATTTCATCAAAAATGATATTATTCTTGTTTTCTTTTTTAATTTTAAACTCGAAAAATGGTAGATTAAGTTTTTTCATCAACTGAATAATGACAGAATATAATAAAATAATTAATGATATAAATAACGGTAAATTATCACCAGTTTATTTAATTCATGGTGAAGAGAATTACTTTAAAGATAATATTATAAAAATTATTACTGATTCAGTAATAAATGAAGCCTCTGTTGATTTTGATCTAAAAAAAATATATGGAAAAAAAACAGATGAAACTCAAGAAAATGAGGTAATAGATTTTGTTAAAAGATTTCCTTTAAGTGGAGATTATAGTTTACTTATAGTGAAGGATTCAAAAAATTTATCTTCAGATTTCAAAAATATTATATCATACATTGAGAATGTAAATTCTAATTCAATTTTAGTCCTATCTTTTAATAATAATTTAGACAAAAGAAAAAAAATCTATAAATCTTCTCAAAAATATGGTACTGTTTTTGAATCAAAAAAAATATATGATAATCAAGTTTACGGATGGATAGAAAGTCAATGCAATTTTAAGTCTCTTAATCTTCATCCTAATTCAATTAAAATTATAGCTGATTTTACAGGTAACGATCTTTCACAAATAGACAATGAACTTGAAAAACTTAAATTAAATTCAAATAAAGATGATATTATTAACCCAGAGGATGTAGAGGATATAATAGGCTTTAGCAAAGAATATAATTTTTTTGAGTTAACTAAAGTAATTGGTAAAAATAATTACATTAAGTCTCTTGAAATTGTTTCATACATGTCCAAGAATATTAAGAAATATCCTCTGCCATTAATTATTGGTACAGTATATTCCTTCTTCAACAAGTTATTTATATATCATTCCATAGAAAACAAAAATGAAGCACCTAAATTATTAGGAATTAATCCATATTTTATTAATGAATACAGGGAAGCTTCAGTTGTTTATTCAATGAAACGTATATCTAGAATTTTTGGGTATCTACTAGAGGCTGATAAACGATCAAAAGGGATTGAATTTGATAATACTGATCATTTAGGAATACTTAATGATTTGATTTATAAAATATTTAAATCAAATTAACTTTTTGTATTTACTAGGATTTGCTTCATTCATAACAGAGTAAATTTCTTCAAAAATATCTTCAAATGAAGGTTTGCTCACATAATCTCCATCAGATCCATAAGGTGGTCTATGCTCCTTAGCTGTTAGTAAACAGGGTTTACTATCTAAGTATTCATAGATATCTTGATTATTTAATAATTCCTGTAAAATAAAACTAGATCCACCACCTGGAACATCTTCATCAATTATCATTAACCTATTAGTTTTTTTAACACTTTTAGAAATATTTTTAGATAAATCAAAAGGAATTAAACTTTGGACATCAATTACTTCACAGTCTATATCATATTTTTTGATTTCTAAAGCTACTTCATTAACTATGTTTAAAGTTGATCCATATGAGACTAAGGTAATATCTTTTCCTTCTTTAAGAACTTCAATCTCTCCAATTGGAGTCTTGAATTCACCATAATTTAGTGGGAGTTGTTCTTTAGTTCTATAACCATTCAGAGGTTCTATCACAACTGCTGGTTGATCAATTTCTAACAAAGAATTGTAAAAACCTGCTGCTTTGGTCATATTTCTTGGAGTAAGTATAAATATTCCTCTTAAAAAACTCAGCATACCACCCAAAGGTGATCCTGAATGCCAAATTCCTTCTAATCTGTGTCCTCTAGTTCTAATAATTAATGGAGCTTTTTGACCTCCGTGAGTTCTAAAAGTTAATGTAGCAAGATCATCACTAAGTATTTGTAATGCATACAATATATAATCTAAATATTGAATTTCAGCAATAGGTCTTAGACCTCTCATTGACATTCCAATTCCTTGTCCAACTATTGTAGATTCTCTAATACCTGTATCAAAAACTCTATTCTTACCATGTTTAATTTGTAAACCCTCAAGTCCTTGATTTACATCTCCAATCATCCCAACATCTTCTCCAAAAATGAATATTTTATTATTATTTTCGAGTAGTTTATCAAAATTATCTCTAATAATTATTCTACCATCTACCATCTCATTATCAGTAGAGTATGATGGATTAGTATTGTCAAGATCTTTTAGTAAATCTAAATTTATGGAATAGAGATCAGTTGAATATTTTTCTGAGAGAATATTAATATACTTATTCTTCCATTTAATTAAATCATTTCTATCTTTTGAATCTCCAGGATCAAGTTGATATAAAATGTTTCTACAGATTTTAATAATCTCAGAGAAATTAGAATCATCTATGTTATTAAACATTTCATTAATTTTTTCACTTTCTATTGAAATATCTAGAGTATTTATTGTTTCTATTAAATCAGATTTAGCTTCTTTTATAGGCCTTTGATAAAGATCCCATGCTAATTTTTTTTCATCTTTAACATAATTTGAGATTTCCTTCTTAATATTTTCTAGCTTCTTACTTGAGGCTAGTTTATTTTTAATAATCCATTCTTCAAATTTCTTGTTACAATCGTTCTCTGACTCCCACTTAAGTCTTTCGTCTGTTTTATACCTTTCATGAGATCCTGATGTAGAATGACCAAGTGGTTGGGTTAATTCAGTAACATGAATTATTACTGGAATATGGTGTTCTCTAGCTATTTTTTCAGCATATGAATATGTTTTAATTAATGATTGATAATCCCAACCCTTAACTTCAAGAATTTCAATCCCTGATGATTCAGATGTTACTTTAAATCCAGAAAGAGCTTTAGATATGCTTTCTTTAGTTGTGTGATCCTTATTATGAACTGATATTCCGTAGTCATCATCCCAAATACTTATAATAGCTGGAATTTGAAGAACTCCACATGCATTAACTGCTTCGAAAAAAACACCTTCACTTGTACTGGCATTTCCAATAGTACCCCATACAATCTCATTACCATTATTTGAAAATTTGTCAGAATTATCAACTCTATTGTTTCTGTAAATTTTTGAGGCTAGGCCTAACCCAACAAGTCTAGACATTTGACTAGCTGTAGGTGATACATCTGAAATATGATTTTTTTTCTTTGTTTGGTCAATCCAATTGCCTTCTTCGTCTACGGTATTAGTTAGAAAGTGACCTGACATTTGTCTTCCACCTGACATTCTCTCATATACTTTATCAGGGTGACCGTATAATGCTGCAAAAATCTCTCTAGCTGAAAGTAAGTCTTGTGATATTAATATTGTTTGATCTCTATAATATCCTGATCTGTAGTCTCCTTTTTTAAAGAAGTGACTCATTACAATTTGAGGTAATTCTTTACCATCACCAAAAATTCCAAATTTTCCTTTTCCAAGAAGAACTTCTCTTCTACCTTGAACACTTATTTCACGGCTTAAGGATATTGTCCTGAAGTCATTTATTACTTTTTCCTTAAATTTTTTTAAGCTAATCTCCTCTTTTGTAGAACTAGATATACTCATAGGGATTGCAAATTTACAAATAATTAAATGAACCTTATTACAACCACCTTCTTGAGAAAAGATTACCCAAAGATTCGAGGTTGTAGGAGACTATAAATCTTATTTTATTTCTATATCTAAAATCATTTAGCTCAAAGCCATTACTAGAGCTTATTGGTAAGTAAAGTTCAAAGAAATCTGGTAGAAGATTTAGCCTTAAACCTGTTCCATAAAAATATCTAGAATCTTCTTTACTGTCTTTAAGCATACCTAAATCAAGATAACCCTCAAACCATTTCCAAATTCCTATATTTAAATTAGTTGAAAGCATAAAATTATTTGTTGTGGGATCTTCAAAAAATGATTTAAACCCTCCTCCAGCCATTATAAATTGCTGACTTAGCAAACCTGTACTTTCTGATCTACCTAAGTAATTATCTAAAAATAAATATCCACCAGATCTACCTAGATTATAATTGAAGTTATCAAATTCATCATTATTCCAGAAAAATTTACCCAGATATAACCTAGCTTGAAACTGTCTATTACTTTTAAATAATCTTCTATAGTCAAATACGAAATTTATTTTTCCAAAATTATCAGAAAACTCAGTGTTAATAGAGCTTTTTAGATATTTAATGATTCCTATGTCAGAATAATAATAACCTAAATTATAAATGGAGTATTTATCTAATAAATTATTATTTTGAATATCAGAATCCTTGTTTACGTCAAACAGAGATAATGATATTGATTTTTTGACTTTTGATCTTAAGTTCTTATTGTCTCTAAAATTTATTCTAATAGAAGGAGAAAAAACCTGATATCTTAAGTTTTCTTTATAATGATTTGAAGTGTAGAATAAATTAAATATTGTCGAATAATTATCTTTAAGCTCATTATTTAATTGATATTTTAAGTTTAAAGACCCTACCAGAGCATCTTCTTTTGATGCATATTGGGTAAATATTTCAAAATTAAACAGTTTATTTTTTAATCCCTTGTTTAGAAGGTTAATGCCCGGTGAAACACCATCATATAAGTTATAAGTAACTTCGGGTCTTAAAAATAGTGTCTTAAATTTAGGATTTTCAAGATCACCAATAAACTTTATTTTTAAAGGCTTTAGATTAGAATTATTATAGATCCAATTATTACTCTTGTTTAACTCAGGAAGGGATATCTTAGGATTTATAACAATATAGTCAAAATCAATATTAGGAATTTTAATTTTCTTATACTCTTCAAAATCAATATTTTGAATTATACTATCATTTTTTAAATAACCAATGGAATAGGGTATGGAAATATTATTTTTCTCTTCAATTAGAATTTCTTTTTTATTGATTCTCCTTAGCTTTAAATCAATTGATTGTCTGTTGCCAATATAATCTTCAATAAACCAGTTAAGGTCACTCTTTTCGTAATTTAAGAAGAGGTTATTTAAATCCTCTCTTGAATCTATGGAGCTAATTTTTAGTATTAAATCCTTGAGATTATTTTCTCCAATAAGATTCTCTAAATATTTTAAGCCAACTCCAGAATGATATGGAGAAGCAATATCATGATTTATCCTAGTTAAATACTCACTAGACTGATCATCTGCCTGGTGAAGATTTAGTCTTTGAACATACTCAGAATAATTTAAAAACAGATCATTAAAATTCATTTTTGAAATCTCATAGTTTTTTAAAAAACTAATTCCGGAGAGTCTGCCAATAAATCTAACTTTCGGGTAGAAATCATTTATATATTTGTCAATAATAAAAATCTCCAAACCCTTATATATCCAGTGAGATTCTCTTCTATTTAAGTTTAATTTTTGATTTAAATAGTTGATGATAAAGGATTTTAAAAAAACTATTTCTTCTAAAAACTCATCTGAGAAAGGGCTTATAAAGCTTGGCAATTGATTAAGCCCATAAAAAGGATTTGAATCATAATCTTTTTTTGGTACAAGAAGTTTGAGGTCTGAATTATCATTGAAATAATCTTTAACGAAATTGTTCACTCTTGTTATCTTTTTTTCAGCCTCTTTTAATGAAGATATTTTAAAAATATCAGTTTCAATTTCGTTATTAATATTTTGAAAATTTCTATAGTTTTCATCAATTAATAAATCAATTTTAACATCATTTATGTCTGAACCTGATAGATAAACATTCTTTGTGTCGGTTAACACTTCTGTTTTATTTATTTTGAGATTTGAAAATAGATAGTAATTTTTATCAAAAGAAACTTTCATTTCATATCTTGATTTCTTTAAGGATTGGTCATTTAGATTTAAATTACTTTGACTATACCATTCAGATTCGGAGATATTTGAAAAGACTATTATCCAATTCTTCAAGTAGTAGTTACTATTATCAAAACCATATCCTGTAAATTTTGAATCGGGTAATTTTACTTGATAGTTAATTTCTATTTCAATTGATTCCCCTTTTTTTAATTCTTTTTTAAGATAAATGTTAATTATATCAGATGTCTTTTCTGACTTCCTCCATGATTCAATATTATTTGAAGTAATACTCTTAATCTGTGTTGATCCTCTTTGTTTTTTTGTGGCAAAAGTAAAACTCCTTGAATATTCATCCGAAATTCTTTTAGCTAGACTAGTTCTGTTATCAACATATGAATTAGCCCAATCTTCAAGAACTATTTTATTTAATGAAATATTAGAGGTATTCTTAAACTTCATAATCTGACTAACAGTCAAAGTTTTATCCTCATAGTTTAGTATAGCGTCAATATTATATGAGTTAATATTTTGGCAAAATGTGTTAATTGGGAAAATTAACATTATCAATATGAAAAAGTTTGAAATATTTCTCATTATTGAAATTCTTTTGAAAGGTATTTAGCAGTATACCCTTTGTTATTCTTTATTATTTCTTTTGGACTTGCAGAGTCTATAAGCTTACCTCCATTTTTACCACCTTCTGGACCTATATCTATAATGTAATCAACCTGTTTTATTACGTCTAAATTATGCTCGATAATAATTATTGTATTTCCTTTATCTACTAATTGATTTAAAACATTTAGAAGAATTCTTATATCTTCAAAATGAAGACCTGTAGTGGGTTCATCAAGAATATAGATT
>SGZE01000009.1 GCA_004214015.1 Flavobacteriales bacterium
ATAGAACTAAAAAGATAAAAGAAAGAATCTTTCAAAGTCAGGTTATAGTTATGGAGTGTGAAAGAAACAAGCTTTATAATAGAATTAATGACAGAGTTGATATGATGATAGAGAAAGGTCTAGAAAACGAGGTTTTAGGATTAAAAGATTTTAAACACTTAAACACATTAAACACAGTTGGTTATAAAGAATTTTTTAAGTATTTTGAAGATAAAATATCTTACTCTGATGCTGTTGGTAAGATAAAGCAGAATACTAGAAATTATGCCAAGAGACAGATTACATGGTTAAAAAAATACAATGACTCAATTAAAGTAAATTATAATCAAGATATCGATAAAATTATCAACGAATTATTTAAATCCATCAAATGAAAAAATTAATAATTGTATCAATTTTAAGTTTAATATTTAGTTTAAACACCTACTCACAAAGACTTTATGAAGAGCAAGCTCTTGAGGTTGGAATTAAAAGTATTAACAACTTTAGGGAATTTTTATCATTAAAAAATGATGCAAATTATAAGACTGAACTTGAACCATTAATTCAATGGGGTATTGATAATTTTCAAAAATATGGATTTGACATAGAAAGATTAGAAACACCAGAGCTTCCGTTATTGCTTGCAAGTAAAATAATATCAAAAAAAGCAAAGACTATTCTTGTTTATCTTCAATTTGATGGCCAACCTGTAGATAATTCTAAGTGGGATCAAGAGAATCCTTATAAAGCAGAATTAAAAATTTATGAAAATGGAGAATATAAATCAATTGATTGGAATGCTTTAGAAAATATTACAACAAAAAATATAAATGATTCAGACATAAGAGTTTTTGCAAGATCAGCATCTGATGGAAAAGGTCCAGTATTGATGCTTTTAAATGCTCTTGAGATAATGAAAACAAATAATTTAGAATTAAAGTATAATCTTAAAGTAATAATGGATTTTGAAGAAGAATTAGGTTCACCTAATATAACCAATGCGGTTAATAAATATTCAGAAAAACTTAGTAGCGATGCACTATTAATTTATGATGGTCCAGAACATCCATCTAATCTTCCAACATTAGAGTTTGGCGCAAGAGGTATTTCACAGATAACTTTAACATCCTATGGTCCTATAGTTCCACAACATAGTGGTCACTTTGGAAATTATGCTCCTAATCCTGTATTTAGAATGTCTGAAATTCTAAATTCAATGAAAGATAAAAATGGAAGAGTTATAATTGATGGTTTTTATGATGGAATAGATATTAATGATAAAACTTTAAAGATTTTAAAAGAAGTTCCTGATAATGAGTTTGAAATGAAAGATAAGATGCAGTTTAAAACTCCCGATGATGTTGCTGGTAGTTATCAAGAATCTATTCAATATCCCTCCCTTAATGTTCGAGGAATACAGTCAGGATGGGTTGGTGATGAAGTAAGAACAATTATTCCATCTGAATGTGTTGCAGAAATTGATGTTAGGCTTGTACTAGAATCAAATGCAAATACTCTTATTAATTTAATTAAAAATCATATTGAAAATTTAGGGTATTTAGTTTTAGATAGAAAGCCTTCTAAAGAGGAAAGATTAAAAAATGATAAAATTATTACTATGAATTCTTCAACATCTTACGATGCTTACAGAACAGAGATTGACTCTTTTATAGGAAAATGGCTTATAAATTCTCTTAGAAAAACATTTAATGTTGAACCAGTTAAGATAAGAACTAGTGGTGGATCAGTTCCTATATCCCCTTTTGTAAAAATACTGGATATACCAGCTGTATCTGTTCCTACAGTTAATAAAGACAATAACCAACACAGTCCTAATGAAAATATAAAAATATCGAACTATATAAGAGGAATTGAATCTTACCTAGGAATACTTTTAGAGGATTTAGAATAAGAAAATAATTAGAGTGTATTTAGTCCTTTAATTATATTTTCCTCAATTTGATTTATAGAATTTGTGTTATTTGATTTATCAAATTTTAATCCTAAAATTTTATTGTAAAGCTCTATGTATCTATTAGAGACATCTTTAACAATATCATCTGTTATTTTAGGGAGACTTTGATTTTCTTTTCCTTGAAAATTATTCTCAATTAACCATTGTCTAAAAAACTCTTTTGATAATTGCTTAGGAGCGACTCCATTGTCAATAGATTTATTGTAACTGTCTTTGTAAAAGAATCTAGATGAGTCAGGTGTATGGATTTCGTCTATTAAATAAAGTTTATTGTTATTATCATATCCAAATTCATATTTAGTATCTACTAATAATAATCCTCTTTCTTTTGCTATTTCTGTTCCTCTTAAAAATAATCTATGAGTTATTTCCTCAACTTCTTCATATTGATCAACTGTCAGGATTCCATTTTTAATGATATCAGACTTTGAAATATCTTCATCATGACCTTGGTCTGCCTTTGTACTAGGTGTAATAATAGGATTATCAAATTTTTGATTAGACACTAAGCCATCTTCTAATTTAACACCACATATACTTCTTTTACCTGATTGATATAATCTATCAGAGTGACCACTTAAATAACCTCTAATAACCATTTCAATTTTGATTGGATTTAGTTTGCGTCCGATTGACACATTAGGATCTGGACTAGAAATCAACCAATTATCTATAATATCTTGAGTAGAATTTAACATCTCAAGAGATATTTGATTTAGAACTTGACCTTTATGAGGAATAGGTCTTGGCATTACTATATCAAAAGCAGAAATTCTATCTGAAGCAATTACAACTAGTATATCGTCTTCAATAGTATATACATCTCTAACTTTACCTTCATATTTAGATGTTTGACCTGGAAAATTAAAATCTGTTTTATATATACTGTTCACTAATTATCTTTTTCAACTTTATTATATGCTTCTATAACTTTTTTAACAATAGGATGTCTAATAACATCCTTATCATCCAGGTAAATTATTTGAATTCCTCTTTTGTTAGAAAGTATTTTTATAGCTTCTTTCAATCCAGAGTTTTCTTTTCTTGGAAGATCAACTTGACCAGGATCTCCAGTTACCATAAATTTCGCGCTCATCCCCATTCTTGTTAAAAACATTTTCATTTGAGCTGGAGTAGTGTTTTGGGCTTCATCAAGAATAACAAATGCATTATCAAGAGTTCTACCTCTCATAAAGGCTAAAGGAGCAATTTCAATAGTTCTATCTTCTAGGAATTTTTCAAGTTTACTATGAGGAATCATATCGGTTAAGGCATCATATAGAGGTTGCATATATGGATCTAATTTTTCTTTTAAATCACCTGGAAGGTATCCTAAATTTTCTCCAGCCTCTACAGCTGGTCTAGTTAAAATGATTTTCTTAATTTCTTTTTCTTTTAGAGCTTTTACTGCCATTGCAACTCCAGTATAGGTTTTACCTGTACCTGCTGGTCCAATAGCAAAAACCAAATCATTAGATTCAATAGAATTATGAAGTTTCTTTTGGTTTACAGTTTTTGCAAGAATAGGTTTACCTGAAATCCCATGAAGAATTAGTGAAGGTTTTTCACCATTAAATTTTACATCTTTTATAACTATATCATTTATAACGTTTGGGTCTATTGAATTGTACTCAGAATAATAATTTAATAAACTTCTAAATTTTTTATCAAAAATCTTTAATTCATTCTTTTCTCCAAGTGCTTTTAATGTCTGCCCTCTTTGAACAAGCTTTAATTTTGGAAAACTTGATTTTAAAGAATTTAAATTATCTCTCGAAAAAAAGTATTGTGGGTCAACATCGGTTAATTCAAATTGAAGATCACTCAATAGATTATATTTAAAAATTTGTTATAGTAGATTATTTGATTCAAATTTACATAAATTTTATAAAATTTATTTATCTAATGTCTATCATAACATTAACAACTGATTATGGAAATAAAGACTATTTTGTTAGTTCTTTAAAAGCAAAGTTAATTAGTGATATAGACCAAATAAATATTGTTGATATATCCCATAACATAAGCCCTTTTAACTTAACTGAGGCTGGTTATATTCTTGAAGGAGCATTTAATAATTTTCCAAGAGGAACTATACATATATTAAGTGTTGATTCAGAGTTAACACCTGAGAATAAACATATAGCAATAATGTATGATGGATGTTATTTTATAGGTGCTGATAATGGTGTTTTTTCATTAATTTTTAGAGATAAAAAACCAGATCAAATTGTTGAAATTAATTTGCATAGCAATTATAATCATGAGATTTCAGCAGATGATTTATTCGTTAAAGTAGCTGCACATATTCACAGGTCAGGACCACTAAATGTTGTTGGAACAGAGATTAAAAGTATTAAAGAGATTACAAATTTAAGACCTGTAGTTAACACAGAAAGAAATCAAATAATTGGTAGTGTAATCTATATAGATAACTATGGTAATGTTATTACTAATATTACCAATAAGTTGTTTAAAGAAGTATCTAAAACTAGAGCCTTTACTATAAATGCTAGGAATATAAAGTTCTCTAAAATTCATAATAGCTACTCAGATGCAATTGATTTTAATCTTGATAAAAAAGATAGAGAGGAAGATGGGAAAAAAATTGCTTTATTTAATAGTCTTGGATATTTACAGCTAAGTATTTATAAAAGTAATCCCAATACAGTTGGAAGTGCCAGTTCACTTTTTGGTCTAAACTATAGAGATGCAGTAAGTGTGTATTTTTAGTGTTTGTATCTAGTAGATAACTTTTGGTAGTTATAGTAAGAAATATAGTTTCAATTAAATATATTTGAAAAAAAACACATGAAATTCATTGTTTCTTCTTCATTACTTTATAAAGAAATTCAAGTTTTAGGTGGTATTATCAATTCATCCAATACTTTACCAATTCTTGACAACTTTTTATTTGAAATAAATAACAATATACTCGTTTTAAGCTCCTCTGACCTTGAGTCAACTATGACTTCTCAGATTGAGATTGAGTCAACATCAACTGATAAAATTGCAATATCAGCTAAGCTGCTTACAGATATTCTTAAAACGTTTTCAGAGCAACCTTTAACGTTTATTAAAACTGATAATAATACTATTGAAATTAGTGCTAGTAATGGTAAATATTCTTTAGCATATCTTAACGGAGACGAATTTCCAAAGCAAGTTGAGATTCTTGATGCACACGAAACCGTAATAAATGGATCTGATCTAGGAAATGCTATAAATTCAACAATTTTTGCATCTGGAACAGATGATCTTAGGCCTGTGATGAGTGGAGTTTTTTTTCAATTTAACAGTGAGTCTCTTAAGTTTGTTGCTACTGATGCTCATAAGCTTGTTAAGTTTGAGACTACAGAGTACACGGCTAGTGAAGTTTCAGAATTTATTATGCCAAAAAAACCTCTTCAAATTTTAAAAGGTATCCTACAAACTGAAAGTTCTGATTTAACAATTCAACACAATGATTCAAATGCTAAATTTATTTTTGATAAATCATCAATTACTTGTAGGTTAATCGACGGTAAATTCCCCAATTATGAAGCTGTTATTCCAAAAGATAACCCAAATGTTTTAACAATTGATAGGCAACTATTCCTTAATTCTGCAAGAAGAGTAAGTATCTTTTCTAATAAAACTACTAATCAGATTAGACTTAAACTTGCAGGATCATTACTAAATATAAGTGCAGAAGATTTTGATTTTAGTAATAAAGCTGATGAAAACTTAGAATGTCAATATTCTGGAGATGATATCCAAATAGGTTTTAACTCAAAATTTTTGATTGAAATGTTAAATAATTTAGATTCAGATATGATTACTCTTTCAATGTCTCATCCTAATAGAGCTGGGATAATTAGACCATTAATTGAAAGTGGGGAATCTAAGGAGTCAATTACAATGTTAGTAATGCCTGTGATGTTAAATGATAATGACTAATTAGCTGATTCTTTAATTCCTTCAGGTGATTTTTTGTAAACACCGTCTTTTAACTTTTCTCTAATAGAAGCAAAAGCATCAAGTGTCTCATTAATATCATTTTCGTTATGAGAAGAGGTTGGAATAAGTCTAAGTAGAATAATTCCTTTTGGAACAACTGGATATACTACTATTGAACAAAAAATTTGATAATTTTCACGTAGATCTCTAACTAGAGCAAACGCCTCCGGTATACTTCCTTCTAGATATACTGGTGTTACACAACTTTGAGTTGAGCCAATATCAAAACCTCTTTCTTTTAATCCAGATTGAAGTTTATTGACATTTTCCCATAGTTTATTTTTTAACTCAGGTTTAGTTTTTAGTAACTCTAATCTTTTAAGAGCACCAATAACAAGTTGAATTTGAAGGGATTTAGCAAATACCTGTGAACGCATATTATATCTTAGATAACCAATTATTTCATTATCACCAGAAATAAAAGCACCAGTAGAAGCCATTGATTTAGCAAAAGTTGCAAAATAAACATCAATCTGATCCTGAACTCCTTGTTCTTCACCAGTTCCTGCACCAGTCTTCCCAAGAGTACCAAAACCATGAGCATCATCTACTAGTAATCTAAATTTAAATTTATTCTTCAATTGAACAATTTCTTTAAGTTTACCCTGTTCTCCTCTCATACCAAAAACACCCTCTGATATGACCAAAATACCACCTCCAGTTTGTTCAGCCATCTTAGTTGCCCTTTCAAGATTTTTTTCAAGACTTTTCATATCATTATGTTGGTATGTAAATCTTTTACCCATATGAAGTCTTACACCGTCTATAATACATGCATGAGCATCAATATCATAAACAATAATATCATTCTTTGAAACAAGAGAATCTATTGTTGATAGAATGCCTTGATAACCAAAATTTAAAAGATAAGCTGACTCCTTTGAGGTGAAAGCAGCTAATTGAGCTTCTAGTTTCTCGTGTAAATCAGTATGACCTGACATTAAACGAGCTCCCATAGGATATGCACTTCCATGATCCTTAGCAGCCTTTGCATCTGCTTTTCTAACCTCAGGATGATTAGCAAGACCTAAGTAATCATTTACACTCCATGTAATAACCTCTTTACCATTAAATTTCATTCTGTTAGATATTGGTCCTTCTAGTTTTGGGAAAGCAAAATAACCTTCAGCTATTGAAGCCCACTTTCCTAAAGGACCCTTATTTTTATATATTTTCTCAAATAAATCTTGCATATTTTTTAAATGTAATTAATAGAGTTTTTTTTAGGTTGATAGAAAGTACTATCGTAGAATCCTTGATTATTCATCCATTCATCCGAATAAATTTTACTAAGATATCTTGAGCCATGATCAGGAAATACAATCACAACAAAACTATCATCATTAAATTCATTTTCTTCATTAAGAATATTTGTAGCTTGAAAGGCTGCTCCTGAGGTATAACCAACAAATAATCCTTCATTTAAAGTAATTTCTCTAGCCATATGAGCACTATCTGAATCCTTCACTTTAACAAACTTATCAATAATTTTGAAATCAGTTGCTGAAGGAACTATGTTTTTACCTAAGCCCTCAATTCTATATGAATAAATTTCATTAGGATCTATCTCACCTGTTTCATGGTATTTCTTAAGTATTGATCCATATGCATCTACACCAATTATTTTTATATCACTGTTTTTTTCTTTCAAAAAACGACCTATTCCTGATATAGTACCTCCAGTTCCACTACAGGCAATTAAATGAGTAATTCTTCCATTGGTTTGATCCCATATTTCAGGTCCAGTAGTTTGGTAGTGAGCCTCAACATTTAATTCATTAAAATATTGATTAATATATACTGAATCTTTAATCTCATTATTTAGTCTCTTAGCTACTTCATAATAAGATCTAGGATCATCAGAAGGAACATTTGAAGGACAAACATATATATCTGCACCTAAACATTTCATCATATTAATTTTATCCTTAGAAGCTTTTGAGCTAACTGCTAGAATACATTTATATCCTTTCAAAAGGGAAACCATTGCGACACTAAAACCAGTATTACCAGATGTAGTTTCAATAATTGTACTTCCATTTTTTAATAAACCTTTCTTCTCGGCTTGATTTAAGATATGAAGGGCAATCCTATCCTTGTTTGAATGTCCTGGATTAAAGGCTTCATATTTTGTAAAATAAGAGCCAGGAAAATTTTTAGTTACCTTATTTAATTTAATTAAAGGTGTATCACCAATAAGCTCCAGTATGTTATTGAAAGATCTATTGTCTTTTGACATTATATCATTTTGATAAACAACAAATTTAAGTAAAAAAACTAGTAATCACATGAAAAATTTCCAATTGGAGAACCATCTGGAATCTTTGTCTTTTCAATTGGTTTATATTGATCAGGATTGCTTAAAAATCCATCAATTTTATTTATTAAAAAACGATTGTAATTATTAGGATTAGTAGATAAATTATTCATTGTATCCATAATACTTGCAAGGATTATAGACTTTGATAAATCATTTGTTCTTGAGTTGTTAAAAGCCATAAAAAGATGATCTAAATAAAGTGAGGAAGTATTTTTATTAACTGATTCCTCGTAAGTATTCAATTTTTTATTATCAAAAATTGATATACTTATTTCCGCTAAATAATTTTCAAGAGTTAAAATATCATCTCCAAATATATTTTGTTGATTAATTCTATTCATTCTCTCAGGATTTAACAGAAAAGTTAAAGTATGATTAATTAAAGAACTTGAAATATTTATATAGTCAAAAGTAACACCAGTATTAGACACAAAGTTTTCTCTTGTTCTAGGATTTCTAAATGATCTGGGAGATAAAATATCAAATAAATTATTAGGTAGAACAAGGTTCTTTGGTTTTAAAACACTTAATAAAGATTCAAGAGATTTCCTTTGAAGTTTACTGTCAACAAACTTGACTTTATCATTATTATTGTTTTTGACAAAATAAAGATAATCTACTCCTCCAATAGCTTTAGCAGCAGCTTCAATCTGGTACCTGTGTAACATATAAATCGGCACTAAAATATCTTCAATTCTGTCATAAGGTTCTCCATCAATAAGGTTATCTAAATCAATATTTTTTAATGCTAAATCACGAACTTTCAAAAGTTTATTTAATTCTTTATATGGAAGTTCTCCATTATCCCATAAGTGTGAAAATGGATTAGCACTTCCTACAGGTCTTGAATCTGAGTCACTTAAAAAATATAAGCCATTTTTTTGAGCTTCATTAATAATTTTATCTAGCTCATTATTTTCATTTTTTGTTTTTGGAAAATCGCTGTAGGCATATTCTACACTTACTTTATCCCAGTCACCTATATTTTCTGCATATGCATCAGCTATACTTATTTTACCATCTACTAAATCTATTTTTGGATGAGGATAATCCATAACTGATGATCTATCATTAGCACTAGATATGTAATTATGAGCAAATCCTAAAGTGTGTCCAATTTCATGTGCTGATAACTGTCTAATTCTATCAAGAGAAGTCTTTTTAATAAGAGACTTGTTTTGAATATCATTAGGGTTATCAACTAGACCACTTAAAATCATATAGTCTTGTCTAACTCTTAGACTTCCTAGACTAACTTGACCTTTAATAATTTCACCAGTTCTAGGATCAACTATACTTGCACCATAACTCCAGCCTCTTGTTGATCTATGTATCCACTGAATTAAATTATATCTAACATCCATTGGATCAGCATCTTCAGGTAAAACTTCAATTCTAAAAGCATTTTTATAACCTGCGCTTTCAAATGCCTGATTCCACCAGTTTCCTCCCTCAATTAATGCTGTTTTAACTGGTTCTGGAGTTCCATTATCGATGTAGTAAATTATCGGCTCTACAGGTTCACTCATTTCATCATTAGGATTCTTTTTATTTAACCTGTGTCTAACTATAAATCTTTGTTCTAGTTTCTCATCTATAGGAGTAGAATAATCATAAACTATAAAAGGATTACTTCCACTTCTTGGATCAAATTTTCTTTTATTATAATTATCATCTGGAAGTTTAACAAAAGAGTGATGCTGATTAACCGTAAGATTAGAAGCAGTTGGAGTTACACTTCTAACTAAACTTCCTGAAGGATTACCTGTAAATGTAAGCAAAACATCAAACTCAATATTATCAGGAAAAGCCTTAGTTCTTTCCAAATCAACAGCAGACATAGATTTATTTAGACTATATGAACCAGAATTTGAAAATCTTAATCTTTGAGATACTCCATGAGCATCATTTAATAAAAATGGTGTTAAATCAATTTTATATGAATCAGTTGATTTTTCAACTATATCAAAGCCAAACAATACAGATCTAGCAAAAGCTTCCTCTACAGCTTTATTTTCTAATTCATTAGATGAATTAGATATATATCTTAAATTAGGCTGAATTAATAAAATTTTATTACCTCTTTTAGTAAAGTAGACAATTCTAGAATTACCCAGCTGTCCCCTATCAAGTCCCAAGTCATTATTACCAACTCCTCTACTTAAGGAATTAATATAAAGAAACTCATTGTCAAGATTATCAATTTCAAGAATTATTTTACCAGAATCATCATTATAAGAAAAGTCCATAAAACCCTGATAATCTGTTTCTTGTGAAAAAGAAAAGTTTGAAATTAAAATAAATGACAAAAGAAATTTTTTCATGGCTAATTTTTTAGAAATATAATTTTTTTTTTCGAATTCATATAATTAATTTGAGACATGTTTTCAAAGGAAAATATTAAAGTAGTGAAAAAACGTATTGATACGTTGAGGGGGTATCTTTGACGTAGATTCAAAAAAAGAGATTCTTAATAACCTTGAAATAGAATCTTCCTCTCCTGACTTTTGGACAAATCCTAAAGAGGCTGAACAAACTTTAAAAAAAATTCAAAGTTTAAAAAAACAGTTATCTGAATTATTAAATCTCAATAATAAATATGATGATGTTATAGTTCTAAGTGAATTCCTATTAAATAAGGAGGTTACAGAATTAGAAATAAATGAATCTTTTAATGAATTACTAGTTGCAGTTGAAGACATGGAATTCAAGATGATGCTGAGCAAGAAAGAGGATAAAATGAGTGCAATACTTCAAATAACTGCAGGTGCAGGTGGAACTGAATCCTGTGATTGGGCTGAAATGCTAATGAGAATGTATTTAATGTGGGGTGAAAAAAACAATTTCAAGATCAAAGAACTAAATAATCAATCTGGAGATGTTGCTGGAATTAAGACTGCAACTATTCAAATTGATGGTGAATATGCATTTGGTTGGCTAAAAGGTGAAAACGGAGTACATAGACTCGTAAGAATATCTCCTTTCGATAGTAATGCTAAAAGACATACATCATTTGCTTCAGTTTATGTGTATCCTCTGGTTGACGATACTATTGAAGTTGTTATTAATGCATCAGACTTGACATGGGATACGATGAGATCTGGTGGCGCCGGTGGTCAAAGTGTAAATAAGATTGAGACAGCTGTAAGGTTAAAGCATAAGCCAACCGGAATTACCATAGAAAATTCTGAAACAAGATCACAACTAGATAATAAAGAAAAAGCGTTAATGCTATTAAAATCTCAGCTTTATGAAATAGAAATACAAAAAAATAATGAAGAAAAAAAGAAGATTGAAGAGTCGAAAAAGAAAATTGAATGGGGCTCACAAATAAGGAACTATGTTCTCCATCCATATAAAATTGTAAAGGATGTTAGAACAGGATTTGAATCAGGAAATACCGAGAATATATTGAACGGAGAGATAAATGATTTCCTTAAATCTTTTTTACTAAATCGTTAAATAATTAAAAATAAAATTGATTTATTAAAATATTAGAGTAATTTCGCTAAAATTATTAAAAATTAAAATATGAGTACAGGATTAGTAAAATTCTTCAACGAGACCAAAGGATATGGTTTTATTAAAGAAGATGATAACGATACAGAACATTTCGTTCATGTTTCAGGTCTTATTGACAGGATAGCAGAGGGAGATAAAGTAGAATTTGAATTAAAAGAAGGTAATAAAGGTTTAAATGCTATTAACGTAAAAGTTATTTAATTTCCCCTATTACAATATAAAAAGCCCCATATGGGGCTTTTTTTTTACTCTAAAACGAAATATAAAGTCTAAAAAGGCATATCATCATCTTCATCTTTATTTCTAGGTTCACTAAAGTCACTTAATTTATTTTCAGGATTAAGTTTTGACTGGAACTCAAATGGTGAGTCAAAACCACCAAGATCTTCAAATTTACCAAGATTAGGAATAAACTTAAGCTTTATTGAGTCCAATGCTCCATTTCTATGTTTAGCTACAATAAATTCTCCTTGTCCCTCAGAAGGTGTTTTCATATCATCATCCCATTCTGTAATACCATAGTATTCAGGCCTGTAGAGAAAAGAAACAATATCTGCATCTTGTTCAATTGCACCAGACTCTCTTAAATCAGACAAAATTGGTCTTTTGGTACCACCTCTAGTTTCAACAGCTCTTGAAAGCTGAGATAATGCAATAACAGGAATATCAAGTTCTTTAGCTAATGCTTTTAAATTCCTTGAGATTGTTGAAATTTCCTGTTCTCTATTACCTGCCTTATTTGAAGAACCTATATTCATTAACTGTAAATAATCAATAATTATAAGCTTAATTCCATGGGATGAAGCTAGCCTTCTTGCTTTAGCTCTTAATTCAAAAATTGTTAAAGACGGACTATCATCTATAAATAATGGTGATGATTCAAGATCAGAAACTTTAATATTTAATTGTTGCCATTCATGATCAGCAAGTTTACCTGTTCTAAGTTTATCTGATGATAAGCCTGTTTCAGATGAAATCAATCTTGTGATAAGCTGAACTGATGACATTTCAAGTGAAAAGAAGGCTACAGGTATCTTTTGTTGAACAGAAATATTTCTTGCCATTGAAAGTGCTAATGCAGTTTTTCCCATACCAGGTCTAGCTGCAATTATAACAAGATCACTTGGTTGCCATCCAGATGTGAGCTTGTCAAGCTTTTCAAAACCTGTTGAAACTCCACTAAGACCCTCTTGTTTTGCAATTTCTTCAATTCTAGCTTTAGCTCTAATAACAAGATTTTGAGCAGACTCAGTTGATGTTTTAATGTTTCCCTGTGCAACATCATATAATTTTGATTCAGCTTCATCTAAAAGATCCATTACATCAGTGCTTTCATTGTATGACTTCTGAATAATTTCATTAGAAATTGTAATTAATTTTCTTTGAATATATTTTTGAAGTATAATTCTAGAATGAAATTCAATATGTGCAGATGATGAAACTTTTTGAGAGAGGCTAATCAAATAAAAGTCCCCTCCTGCTGGTTCAAAATTTTTATTCTTTTTTAAATCTGCAGAAACAGTTAATAAGTCAATTGGCTCAGATTCTCTAAAAAGTCTTTCTATTGACTCATAAATAAGCTGATGAGATCTTTTATAAAAGACTTCTGGGGACAACAGTTCAATTATTTCATTTACACCCTTTTCATCAATAAGCATAGCTCCTAACACAGCTTCTTCTAGATCAATTGCTTGAGGTGGAATTTTACCATCAGACAAATTTACTATAGCTTGATTTTCAGTTTCATAAATTTTAAGGGGGTTCCTTTTCTCCATTTAGTAAATGTATGGAAAAGGATTATTTTAATATCACATTTGACATGCGATATTAATTTAAAGTTTAAACAAATTTTTTGTTAACAACTAGATGATTTTGTTAATACTGATATTAACCTTTAAAGTTTCCAATTTTAGTAAACTTTTTTCTTCTAGATTCTATCATTTTATCTTTTGATAATGATCTTATTTTTTTAGTAAAATATAGAATGTTTTCTTTAACAGAATTATATGCTTCAGATGGATTATAATGAGCACCACCAAGAGGTTCGTCAATAATTTTATCAATTAATTTATTCTTAAGCATATCTTTTGCAGTAAGCTTTAAAGCTTCAGCAGCTTCCTCTTTATGATCCCAGCTTCTCCAAAGAATAGATGAACATGATTCAGGAGAAATAACAGAATACCATGTATTTTCAAGCATTAATATCTTATCTCCGACACCAATTCCTAATGCTCCTCCGGAAGCACCTTCTCCAATAACTATACATATAATTGGGACCTTAATATTCATCATTTCATAAATATTTCTTGCAATCGCTTCACCTTGACCTCTTTCTTCTGCCTCTAGTCCAGGAAATGCACCTGGAGTATCAATTAATGTAACAATTGGAATATTAAACTTTTCTGCTTGTTTCATTAATCTAAGAGCCTTTCTATATCCTTCTGGATTAGACATTCCAAAATTTCTATATTGTCTAGTCTTTGTATTATATCCCTTTTGGGTTCCTATAAACATATATGATTGATCGTCTATTTTACCTAAACCACCTATCATAGCTTTATCATCACCAACATTTCTATCACCATGTAATTCAAGGAATGAATCTCCACAAATGTTATTAATGTAATCTAAAGTATATGGTCTGTTGGGATGACGAGATAGCTGAACTTTTTGCCAAGCTGATAGATTTCCGTATACATCCTTTTTGGCATCTACTAATTTTTTTTGAAGAAGATTATAAGTCTTAGTTATATCAACGTCACTTTCATTTTCAATTGACTTGCACTTATCAATTTGATCTAAAATTTCTTTAATAGGAACTTCAAATTCTAAAAACTCCATAGCTAAAATTTATGTAAATATAGTTTAATTATGTAATCTATCTAATTGCTTTTTTTAATAAAAAAAGAGCGATTGTAAGAAAGACAAAAAGAATTCCCCAAGATGCTAAAGCTGGTGAAAAATTAGATTTTATAACTAGTACGCTGAAAATTTTATCCAAAAATATAAACAAGAAACCTAAAGAAACTCCAATTGCTAGATTACTTCCTGTACCTCCCCTTTTTTTAAATGATGAAACTGATATTGCTATCAAGGTTAATATAAAGCATGATAGTGGAATTGTATATCTTTTATGACGAACAAGCAAATGAGAATTAATTAAAGGAGATCCTGCTCTTCTTTCATATCTAATTAATTCATTTAACTCGAAAAAATTCAAAGTCTCAGCTACATAATTCAAAGGAGCTAAATCATCAACATCAAAGTCTAATAGAGTATCCTTTCTTGTAATTTTTTTTAAAATTTCTTGATCACCATTAATTGTTCTTTTAACATAATTAGTTAATCTAAAAATAGAATCATCCCATCTAATAGTGGTAGCAGTTATTTTATGTTTCAATTCATTTCCATCAAAGTTTTCAAGTGTAAAATTTAGACCTCTTTTTCTAGAAGGATCATAAGCGCTAACATAAATATATTCGTTATCATTTATTTGCTTAAATAACCTAGATGTGTTTCTTTTTTCCTCGGACTTAACATATTCTGATACAAATTCATTAAAATTTAAATTAGATTTTGGAACAATAAACATACCTGCAAAAAGGGCAAATGAAACAATTATAGATGCTGATATAAAAAATGGTTTAGTGAATCTTTGAAAAGAAAGACCAGAAGATAAGATTGCAGTAATTTCAGTGTTATTAGCAAATCTGGATGTAAAGAATATAACTGCTAAAAAAAGAAAAACTGGATAAAGTTGACTTCCAAAATACCATACAAAGTCAATATAGTAGCTTACTATTAAATCACCTGGAACTTCATTTTCCCTAAACTTATCAATCTTTTCAGCAAAATCAACCATTATTCCAATAGGAATAAATAAGCCAAACATTACAAAAAAAGTAGTTAGATATTGTTTGATTATATACTTATCTATAATCTTCATTAATCAAAATTAGTAAAGTAATTAACATCATAAATAGATTGTTAATTATTTATATCAAAATAATGATAAAAAGAATTTAAAGAGTTTTGTTTCTCATATGTTTAATCATACATTTACCAGCATATGAATGAAGATTTAGAAAAGTTAGTTCCTCAAGTTCGTAGAGATATTTTAAGAATGGTTCATGCAGTAAATTCAGGTCACCCAGGAGGCTCTCTTGGTTGTGTTGAGTTTTTTGTTACTCTTTACAAAAGAATACTTGAAGTTGAAAACGATAGTAATCAAAAAGATATGTTTATTCTATCTAATGGTCATATATCACCTGTTTACTATAGTACTCTTGCTAGAAGTGGTTACTTTGATTTAAAAGAATTAGATACTTTTAGAAAAATCAACTCAAGACTTCAAGGTCACCCAACTAATCATGATGGTTTACCAGGAATTAATATTTCTTCTGGTTCACTTGGACAAGGTGTTTCTGTAGGATTGGGATTAGCTCTATCTAAAAAATTAAATAACGACCCCTCACTTGTATATGTTTTAACTGGAGATGGTGAGCTTCAAGAAGGACAAAATTGGGAAGCTTTTATGTATGCTTCAGCTAATAAAGTAGATAATATAATTATTACTGTAGACTATAATGGTCAACAAATAGATGGATCTACTGAGGATGTTTTAGATATTGGAGATCTAAAGCAAAAATTTGAAGCATTTGGATGGAAAGTTCTTGAAGTTGAAGAAGGAAACTCTCTTGATAAAGTTTATGAGACATTAAGTATTGCGAAAGAAAATTCAAAAAAAGGAAAACCAATAGTAATTTTAATGAAAACCGTTATGGGTAACGGGGTTGACTTTATGATGCATACACATGAATGGCATGGAAAGGCACCTAATGATGATCAACTAAAGATTGCTCTTAATCAAAATCCTGAAACTTTAGGTGACTATTAATATGGAAAATTATATAAATCAAGGAGATAAAGATACAAGATCTGGTTTTGGTGAAGGTCTAACAGAACTGGGAAGATCTAATGAAAATGTTGTAGCATTATGTGCTGACCTTACCGGTTCATTAAAAATGAACGAATTTGCAAAAGAAAATCCTGAAAGATTTTTTCAAACAGGAATTGCAGAAGCAAATATGATTGGCCTTGCAGCTGGCCTTGCTACTGGTGGAAAAGTTCCTTTTACAGGAACATTTGCAAATTTTTCAACGGGAAGAGTATATGATCAGATAAGGCAATCAGTTGCATATTCTAATAAAAATGTAAAAATATGTGCTTCTCATGCAGGAATTACATTAGGAGAAGATGGCGCTACTCATCAAATACTAGAAGACATTGGATTAATGAAAATGCTTCCTGGAATGACTGTAATAAACACTTGTGATTTTAATCAAACCAAGTCTGCTACTATTGAAATTTCTAATTACGATGGGCCTGTTTATTTAAGATTTGGCAGACCAAAAGTTGCAAATTTTACAGGCGTATCTCAAAGGTTTGAGATAGGAAAAGGGTTAAAGCTAAAAGAAGGCTCAGATGTTACAATTGTAGCTACAGGTCATCTTGTTTGGGAAGCTTTAAAAGCATCAGAGAGTTTAATGGAAAAAGGAATAAATTCTGAAATAATAAATATTCACACGATTAAACCATTAGATGAAGATATTATTTTAGAATCAGTTTCTAAAACAGGATGCCTCGTGTCTGCTGAAGAACACAATATATATGGTGGACTAGGTGAAAGTATTTCTAGACTACTAACAACAAAAATGCCTGTTCCGCAAGAATTTGTTGGAACTAAGGATACATTTGGTGAATCAGGAACACCATCACAACTTATGGATAAGTATGGGTTGAATAGTTCTTCAATTTGTGACTCTGTAGTTAATGTTCTTAAAAGAAAATAATTGGTGGCACACTTATTGCACTTAAGTAAACATGAGATATATATTTATATTAATATTATTTTTTTCTTCCAATCTATTTGCCCAAGGTAATTTAGGGGTAAACTTCGGTCTTAATGATGACAACTTTGGATCAATAGAGAATATCAAAAATAAAATTGATAATTATAATCTTGACATCAAGAACTCAACAGGTTTTCAATTTGGAGTATTTACTGAAATTGATTTAATAACTTTCTACATTAGGCCAGAATTTAATCTTATTTTTTCAAAATCTAAAAATGCATCTGCCTTTGAAGGTACTTCCCTTTTAGATCAATCTATTAATATTGCAGAACACTCATATAAATCAACTGATATTCAAGTGCCTATAATCTTTGGATACAAAATTTTAGGTCCAATAAGCGTTTTTGCAGGTCCTTCATTTAAGTATAGTCTTTCTAACTCAAGTAACTTTGATTTAGAAGACATCAAAGACAAATACACATTGAGTTTGCTTCTTGGATCAAGGGTTAAATTTAGATCTTTGAGTCTAGGCTTAAGATATGAAAGAGGACTTAACAACAAAGAATTATTAATTATTAATGCTAATGGAGTTGATCTTGAAAATGCTAATGTTGATATAACCACAAATAAATTAACATTAAATCTATCTTATGATATCCCTTATGGATTATTTAAAAAGAAAAACAATTAGTTATCTGGATCTAGATAGTCAGGAATTCCATCATTATTAGAATCATCTATTACAGAATCATTGTTTTTATCTAATTCATTTACTGTGAGTATACCATCACCATCATCGTCAACATCATACATATTCCATAAATTATCACCATCAGTGTCATCTCCAAATGGCTTATTATCTCCGTCGATATCTTCAAAAATTGATAAAATACCATCATTATCATGATCGGTATCAGTATGAGTCATTAGTTTAACAGCAAAAATTAGAGGTGAATATTCAGGTATACTACCAGAACTTGTGTTTTCAAAGTAACCAATTCCTGAGGGGATGAAAAACAAACCAACACCAAAGGAATTATATTCAATTGTTCCGTTTGAATTCTCTGAATATTTACCTGTTCGAAGCTCTGATACACCTTCTCTAAATCCTTGAAGAGAATTAGCTAAATCTATCCATATAGGGAACTTACGATTATCAAATGAAGTTCCATCAATAAGTTTCCCATCATAAGCAACATACACAGAGTCAGCAACTGAAGGTTGTCTGTTTGAACCTTCTCTAGCAATAATATAATATAAATTGTGAGATGTAATTTGACCTTCAGTATCTGTCACGTCAACTGTCTTAATACTTACCTGTTCGAATAGAGATAGTCTTGATGAATCATTAGTAATTGTATCAAGTTTGATTTTAACATCAGATTCATTATTAAAGTCCTCATAATTGTATGTATGAGTTTTTAAGTATGTTTCAAGAAGATCTTGGTCAACTAATACCTGCTCACTGTAATCTCTAACTGTAAATGTAGGTGTAGTATTGTCATCTTTATCACATTGAATAAATAATAACAAAAGAGGAAATAGAAAAAATAATTTTTTCTTCATAATTTAGTGCGAAGATACAATAATACTTTATTTATTTAAAAGAGTATTCTTATGAAAAAACTTACGATTCAAAACTTAATTTTAGATAACATGGATGTTGAAAATAAGATTCAAAGAATTGGATTACAAATATTAGAAGACAATATAAATGAATCAAAAATTATTTTCTTTGGTATCTCAGATAATGGCAAGCTAATTGCAGAAAAACTTATAGCTCATATAACCAAAATATCTAAATTAGAAATAGATTTGATTAAAGTAAATCTTGATAATGAGTCTGTTTTATACAACAAGAAATTTAATATTAAAAATGAATCAGTACTTATTGTTGGAGATGTTTCACATTCTGGAAAAACTATACAATTAGTTATTAGCAATCTTATTCAACACCACCCATTAAAAATAAAGACTTCTGTGATAGTGAATAGAGATCATGCATTATTCCCAGTAAAAATTGATTACTCTGGACTAAGCTTATCAACATCAGTAAACGAACATGTGGATGTGGTAATTGACGAAAAAAAGGATTTTAGAGTATACTTAAGCTAATCTATTAGTTATTAATTTTACAATTTCACTAGGTTCTAAGTTATCTGTTACTAGCTTAATCTTTGACTTTTCATAGTAATAACTTCTTTCAAATAAATGTTTTGTAATAAACTCCTTAAGTTTATAATCATCAGTTAAATGTGAAATTAAAGGACGACTATTATTGCTATCCTTCAACCTATTAACTAATACATCAATATTAGCCTTAAGATATATTGAAGTTGAATTTGAAGATTCATTGATTATTTCAAAATTATTTTGAAAGCAGGGAGTTCCTCCACCAGTAGATATTATCTTGTTTTCTTTAAGTAAAGAAATTTCCTTTAGATATTTATTCTCAATTTTTCTAAAGTAAACCTCATTATTTTCATTAAAAATTTCAGACACTTTTTTACCCTCTTTTACTTCAATGTATTGATCTAAATCATAGAAATTAAAACCATTGATTTGAGATAATAATCTCCCAACAACAGATTTACCTGCACCCATGTAACCAATTAAAAATATAGTATTCAACATTTTAATTTATCTAACAAATTTATAATAAAAAAGATCATTGCATAATCAATATTTCAATGTATATTTGACCTCTTTTTCAGACCTGGTAGCTCAGTTGGTAGAGCATCTCCCTTTTAAGGAGAGGGTCCTGGGTTCGAGCCCCAGCCAGGTCACTACCCATTATTTTTATAGCCTACGTGGTGAAATTGGTATACACGCTACCTTGAGGGGGTAGTCAGCTTATGCTGGTGGAGGTTCGAGTCCTCTCGTAGGCACTTCAGCTTTTCATGTATTGGATTAGTTTATTTTTTACTAAACAAACTTTTAATACCGGATAGTATTCCTTTTGATTTTGGTTTTTCCTCAACAGCAGCTTCCTTAACAGGCTTTTCCTCTACAGCAGCTTCCTTAACAGGTTTTTCCTCTACAGCAGCTTCCTTAACAGGTTTTTCCCTTGAAACATTTTTGTCAGCTACTGGAGCTGATTCTATGTCTTCAGATACGGTATCCGACTTAGGTTGATTAGCTTGGTATTCTTTTAACATTTTCTCTTCCATCTCTTTACCTTTCTTAAAAACAAAAGTTTTCTCCAGATTTCTATTAAATAAGTCAGAATCAAACTCCCCTCCCTCTTTCTTTAGGTTAAGCCATTCTCCATTCTCATAAATTTCAATATCAAGATTATTTATACTTAAAGGGCTAAAAGTAGCATACCATTCAGAAGGATCAGCTCCTTTAGATTTACCAATTTCTGCCATTTTATCCCATAACAAAGGATTAACTTTTGACTTATGCTTATATTTTGCAAATGTTACAAATAGAGAGTTTAGATTTGTAACCAGTCTTGCACATCCAATATATTTTTCAAATTCCTCAGGAGTATTAAGATCAAACTCTTTTTTTCCATCATTAAATCTTTTAAATGCAGAGTGTTCCCATTTAGAATTAGTAGTAAACCAAAGGCCTGGTTTTTTTACTTTCAGCATCTTCTCTGTTTGAGATGTGTGTAGTTTTCCTACTTTAAAAATTTCAATTAAATGAGAAAGAGATGTATAGTGATAAATTAAAGTTTTTTCCATTTTTCAAAGATATGAATTGATTTACTCTTTTTACTTATTTTTGTAATATGAAATCAATCTTCGATAAAGTTTCAAATGATTGTAGTAAACTTGTAATAAAGAGATATAGTACTTCTTTTTACTTCTCAAGCAGCCTGCTTTCTAAGACAATAAGACAAGATATATTTAATATATATGGTTTTGTTAGACTAGCTGATGAAATAGTAGATACATTTCATGAATATCCTAAAAAAGAATTATTAGAAGATTTTGAGAAAGAGTTGTGGAGAAGTGTTGATAATAAAATTAGCTTAAACCCTATACTTAACTCTTTTCAACATACGGTCAATAAATATTCAATTCCAAAGGATTTGATAAACTCATTTCTAGATAGTATGAAGATGGATTTAGAAAAAAAAGAATATAATAGTGTTGAAGAATATATAAAATACATATATGGGTCTGCTGATGTTGTAGGTTTAATGTGTCTAAAAGTATTTGTGAAAGGTTCTGAAAGTTCTTTTGCTGAATTAAGTCCATTTGCCATTTCATTAGGTTCTGCATTTCAAAAAGTTAATTTCTTAAGAGATTTAAAAGATGATTCAAATGTTTTAAATAGAGTTTATTTTCCAAATGTTGATATGAATAATTTTAATGAAAAGTCAAAAAAGGAAATTATTTTAGAAATTGAAAAAGACTTTGAAAACGCGGTTAAAGGCATAGTAAAACTTCCAAAAAATTCAAAATTTGCAGTTTATATAGCATACAGGTATTATAATAAATTATTAAAAAAATTAAAACGTACATCCTCTGAAAATATTGTTAAAAAAAGAATTAGAATTCATAATCTCCAAAAGTTTATTGTAATTGCACGTTCTTATGTTAAGTATCAATTAAATCTAATTCAATGGATATAATTATTTGGATTTTTACAGTATTTGCAACTTTTATAGTTACAGAATTCACTGCATGGTTTAATCACAAGTATTTAATGCATGGTCCTCTTTGGATTTTACATAAAGACCATCATAAAAAGGATCACAGTTCATGGTTTGAAAGAAATGATTTATTCTTTTTTTTCTATGCCTTTTTAAGTTTCATATTTGTTGTACTATGGGGTCAAGGTTTTTGGCTAGGACTCCCAATAGCTATAGGAATTGGTTTATATGGTCTTGCATACTTTATAGTTCATGACATATTTATTCATCAAAGATTCAAGATATTCAGAAATATTGATAACAAATATGCACGAGGTGTCAGAAGAGCACATAAAATTCATCATAAGAACATAAATAAAAATGGAGGAGAATGCTTTGGAATGTTAATTGTTCCAATGAAATACTACAAATAGCTACTCTTTTATCCAATTATAAACAAAATCACAATAACTACTATCTGAATTAACATTCACAAATGTTTCTTCAATTTTTTCTTCCATCCACTTCTTAATAGTTTTTAATTGTTTATCAGTAAGAGCAAGTTCTTTGATTTTTACATAATCTTTAGAAAAATCAGCCTTATGCTCATCGAATCTATTTGTTATTTTTAAAATCTTATACTTGGATACACTATTATCAGAGTTGTCTAAAAGTGGCATACTCATCTGATTATCATTTAAATCTTTAACCTGAGAATATAATAGAGGATCCATTTTTGTAAGCTCAAATCTAGTATCATTAGTACTTGGATTAATAAGAACACCTCCATTTAATCTGGTCTCTTTCTCATCAGAGAATCTAAGGGCAGCATCTGAAAATGTAATCTCACCATCTGCAATTCTTTCTCTTAATTTATCAATTTCCTCTTTAGCAGATCTCAATTCATCATCTGAAATTTTTGGTATCAAAAGAATATGTCTAATATCAATTTCTTGACCTCTAATTTTATCTACCGCAAGAATATGCCAACCAAAATCTGTTTTAAAAGGTTGTGATATTTCATCTTCTCGAAGACTAAAGGCTACATCCCTGAATTCTTTTGCCATTCTAGGCTTTTTTCTATTTAAAGTATATTTACCACCTTTACTTCTTGATCCGGGATCTTGAGAATATAAAAGTGCTTTAGACGCAAAACTCATTCCACCCTCTAGAATATCTTCTCTAAAAAGTTTAAGTTGATCTATAATTCTTTGATTTTCTTCTTCAGAAACTTTTGGCTCGATAACTATTTGAGCTATTTCAAGTTCTGTTCCAAAAATAGGTAAGTCAATTACAGGAATACTCTGAAAGAACTGTCTAACTTCTTCTGGAGTTATTTCAACTTTTTCAACAATTGATTCTTGCATCATTTCCGAAAGTCTTTGAGTTTTATTTATTTCAAATAGCTCATCCCTGAAAGAGATTTCATCTCTTTTTTTATAGAATTCTAAAACTTTTTCAATTCCACCAAGTTGTTCAGTAAAATATTCAAGTTGTCTATCTACGTAGTCATATATTTCATTGTCAGAGAGTTCGAGACTGTCTTGAATCGCATGATGAGCATAAAGTTTGTCTTCCATTAATTTTCCAAGTAATTGACATTTTGAAACACCTCTAGTAGTAATGCCTTGAGATTCCATGTCAATCAACACCTTATCTATATCTGAGTCAAGTATAATAAAATCTCCAACTACAGAAGATATTCCATCGATCTTAATTTTCTCTTGAGAGAATGATAATTGAAAAATTAAAACTAAAAACAGACTAATTAAAAACCTCATATTTCCTTGATTTAAGTGCATCATTTAGAATTTCTTTATTTAAACTTTGTAATAATTGTAATTTCCTTTGATTTATAATTGTTGACTTTATTCTTTCGTAAAGATAAGATATTGGAGGAATATTTCCAGATTTAAGTATGTCCTTGACAATAAAGAAATTGATATACTGTGAATCTTCAATTGTAAACAATTTGTTTTTGCTTAAATACCTAGATTTATTCTGTTGATTAATAAATTGTATTGAAGAAATAACATCTCTTTCTGTAAACCAAATTGAATCATTTAATTTTAAATCAGCAAATTGAAAATTTAATGAATCCAAAAAAGATCTATCCTCCTCATTAATCCTTACTATAGACCTTCTAATTCTACTAATATTTATATTGTCATTAGGGACCTTTATATATCTATATTTAACAAGATTTTCATTTAATTTAAAGTTGGTATTATTTTGTTCATAAAAGGAATCCACTTGAGAAGTTGATACTATGGAATCAATTCTCGTGTTTACTATCAAGTCCTTGTATGAGTTTATATATAAATCTACTTTATAATTATTAACTAACTCATCAATTTCATTCTTTTTTGATTGTGAAAGATTTACTAGAGAAAGGTCGTAAAGAACTTTTTCTTTTGCCCAAGATTCTACAAAATTCATAAACTTTCTAATACTATCTTCTTCAGAAGTAAAATTTGGTAAATCATTACCATATAAAAAATCCTCACCTGCCCTAGCTATCAAATCATTGGTTCTATTGTTTGATAAATTGCTACACCCAATAGCTAGAAATAAAAACAGTAGTATATAAAAAAACTTGTTCAAAGATTATAATTTTGGAGGACTATAGTTAGGAGCTTCCTTAGTTATAGAAACGTTATGAGGATGACTCTCTCTAATTCCAGAACCAGTTATTTTTACAAATTTTGATGATTTTTTTAATGTTTCAATGTTTTTAGAGCCACAATAACCCATACCTGATCGAAGACCACCAACAAACTGATGAATACTCTCGTTTAGTTGTCCTTTATATGGAACTCTTCCTACTATACCCTCCGGAACTAGTTTTCTTTTGTCTGATTCATTAGACTGAAAATATCTATCCTTGCTACCTTTTTGCATAGCTTCAACAGAACCCATACCTCTGTATGACTTAAACTTTCTTCCATCATAGATAATTGTTTCACCAGGAGACTCTTCGGTTCCAGCTAGAAGAGAACCAAGCATAACAGAGTCAGCTCCTGCTGCTATCGCTTTTGAGATATCCCCTGTATACCTAACACCTCCATCCGCAATTAATGGTACTTTAGAATTTTTGAGAGCCTCAGAAACTTCTAAGACTGCTGATAATTGGGGGAAACCTACTCCAGCAACTACTCTAGTGGTGCATATAGAACCTGGACCAATTCCGACTTTTATACCATCAGCACCGTTTTCTCTAAGATAGTTAGCCGCTTCAGGAGTAGCAATATTACCAACTACTATATCTACACTTGAAAAAGAGTCTTTAAGATTTTTTAAAACATCCCCTACTCTACTTGAGTGAGCATGAGCAGTATCAACAACTAAAGCATCAACTCCAGATTTTATAAGCACTTCAGCTCTCTTTTTATAATCATTATCAGTACCAATTGCAGCAGAAACCATCAATCTTCCTAATTTATCTTTATTTGATTTTGGCTTTTCAGAGTGTTTATTAATATCTCTAAATGTGATTAGACCAATAAGTATTCCTTTTGAGTCAACAACTGGAAGTTTTTCTATCTTATGTGTTTGTAGAATATCTTCTGCTTGAGACATTGAAGTTCCTGCTTTTGCAGTTATCAATCCTTTACTCGTCATAACTTCAGATAATTTTTTTGAATTATCTTTTTCAAATCTTAAATCTCTATTTGTAACTATTCCAATTAATTTACCAGTAGCTGAAACAATTGGAATTCCTCCAATTTTATATTTTTTCATGTTATTTTTTGCATCAATAACTAATGAATTTGCATCAAGTGTTACAGGATCTATAATCATTCCAGATTCAGCTCTTTTAACTAATTTCACTTCATTTGCTTGATCATCAATAGACATGTTTTTATGAATAACACCAATACCACCCTCACTCGCCATAGCAATAGCCATTTTACTTTCAGTTACAGTATCCATTGCAGCTGAGACTATTGGAATATTTAAGCTTATATTTTTACTGAATTTTGTTTTAAGAGAAACATCTGAAGGGAGAATTGTTGAGTAAGAAGGCACAAGAAGTACATCTTCGTATGTTAAACCTTCTCCAACAAATTTAGAATTTATCATATTGCAATTAATTATAAACTAATTGCATGCAAAGATACAAATTTATATCAAGTCTATAATAATAAGATTGAAAGTCCAATAATAGCAAAAACAAAGGCTTTAAAATAAGTTAATCTGTAATCAGCAGTGTCAACTTTTAAATATGAAACTAATTTATTAGATGCTAAAGAAACAGAAGAAAACACAATTAAGGCTTGAAAAATAAAAATTGAACCTAAAATTAAAAACTGAAGACTAATAGATAATGTTTCAGAAAAAAGAAAATTAGGAAAATATGCAATAAAAAAGAGCAAGACTTTTGGATTAACTAAATTCATATATAAACCTCTCAAAAATAAATTAGTATTGTTAG